>NZ_VBVZ01000090.1 GCF_005863185.1 Pseudomonas edaphica | reverse complement strand
GTCGCCCGCATCGCAGGCAAGCCAGCTCCCACAGTAGAACCCGCAATCTGCACACCCAGAACAATCCATCAGAGGTTGACCAACATGGCTGCAAATGACACCACACCGTTGATCGAAAGGCGTTCGATCGACTACATCCCGGAAGCGGAAAGACACGGTCGTCTATTGAGCCAGTTCACCCTGTGGATGGGTGCCAACCTGCAAATCACCGCGATTGTCACCGGGGCCTTGGCCGTGGTGCTCGGCGGTGATGTGTTCTGGTCGTTGATCGGTCTGTTGATCGGCCAACTCATCGGCGGCGGCGTCATGGCGTTGCATGCGGCGCAAGGGCCAAAGCTTGGCCTGCCACAGATGATCTCCAGCCGGGTGCAGTTCGGCGTTTACGGTGCAGCCATCCCGATTGTGCTGGTCTGTTTGATGTACCTCGGTTTCACCGCGACCGGGACCGTGCTGTCGGGGCAGGCACTGGGCCAGTTGTTCGGGGTCAGCGACAGCGTCGGTATCCTGATTTTTGCCAGCGTCATCGTACTGGTCACCGTGCTGGGCTACCGGGTGATCCACTTTATTGGGCGTGTCGCCAGCGTCATTGGCGTGATTGCCTTTGTCTATCTGTTCAGTCGTTTGATGAGCCAGACCGACGTTGGCGCGCTTTTGCAGATCCGCCACTTCAGCTGGAGCAGTTTCCTGCTGGCGGTGTCGCTCGCGGCCTCCTGGCAGATCGCCTTCGGCCCTTACGTGGCGGACTATTCACGTTACCTGCCAAGCAAGACATCTTCGCTGAAAACCTTTCTCGCCGCCGGTGCAGGTTCGGTCATTGGCGCTCAGGTGGCGATGGTCCTTGGCGTGTTTGCCGCGGCCATGTCCAACGGGCAATTTGCCGGTCACGAAGTCGCCTACATCGTTGGGTTGAGTGGTACAGGCGCCACCGCTGCGCTGCTGTACTTCAGCATCGCGTTCGGCAAGGTCACCATCTCTACCCTGAACTCCTACGGCAGCTTCATGTGCATTGCGACCATCGTCAGCGGCTTCCGTGGTCGCCTTGAGGTCACCCGCCTGCAGCGTCTGGTGTTCGTGCTGGTGATTGTCGGCACTGCAACCCTGATCGCGTTGCTCGGCCAGCACTCGTTCCTCGGTGCGTTCAAGTCTTTCATCCTGTTTCTGCTGGCGTTCTTTACGCCGTGGAGTGCGATCAACCTGGTGGATTACTACTGCATCACCCGCGAGCGCTATGACGTCCCGGCTTTGGCCGACCCGAATGGCCGCTACGGTCGCTGGAACCTGCTCGGTATCAGCGTCTATGTGTTCGGTGTGCTGGTGCAGTTGCCGTTCATCTCCACCAAGTTCTACACCGGCCCTTTGGTTGCCGCGCTGGGTGATGTGGATATCTCCTGGATCATCGGCCTGGTACTGCCAGCGGCCTTGTATTACGTATGTGCGAAAAAATGGCACGGCACGGTGCCCGATCAACTGATCCTGCCAATAGAGCAGGGCGCTGCACCAACGACAAACGGGCTGGCTGCACAGGCCTGATGGGACGTGGACAGGGCAGGACGCCTACTGACTGCCGTAATCCATTTCAAGATTGGGAGCGTCACAACAATGAAGATGAATAAAACCTTGCTGGCCACCGTGTTATCTGCAGGCTTGCTGGCCTCTGCCGGCGCCCAGGCGGCGGGTTGGTGCGAGTCCGGCAAACCGGTGAAATTCGCCGGGCTGAACTGGGAAAGCGGCATGTTGCTCACCGACATCCTGCAAACCGTGCTGGAGAAAGGCTACGGCTGCAAAACCGATAGCTTGCCGGGCAACTCCATCACCATGGAAAACGCCCTGAGCAGCAACGACATCCAGGTTTTCGCCGAAGAGTGGGTAGGCCGCAGCGAGGTCTGGAACAAGGCCGAGAAGGCCGGCAAAGTTGTCGGTGTTGGTGCGCCGGTGGTCGGCGCCGTGGAAGGCTGGTATGTGCCGCGTTATGTGATCGAAGGCGACGCCAAGCGCAAGCTGGAACCCAAGGCACCAGACCTGAAAAATATCGCCGACCTGGCCAAATACGCCTCGGTGTTCAAGGACCAGGAAGAACCGTCCAAAGGCCGCTTCTACAACTGCCCGGCCGGCTGGACCTGTGAGCTGGATAACAGCGAAATGCTGAAAAGCTATGGCCTGGAAAGCACCTACACCAACTTCCGTCCAGGCACCGGCCCGGCGCTGGATGCGGCCGTGCTGTCGAGCTACAAGCGTGGCGAGCCGATCCTGTTCTACTACTGGTCGCCAACCCCGCTGATGGGCCAGGTCGATCTGGTCAAGTTGCAGGAAAAGCCCGGTGTGGATAAAAGCGTGAGCATCAAGGTCGGCCTGTCCAAAACCTTCCACGAGCAAGCGCCTGAACTCGTGGCGGTGCTGGAGAAGGTCAACCTGCCCATCGACCTGCTTAACCAGAACCTCGGTCGCATGGCCAAAGAGCGGATTGAGTCGCCAAAACTGGCGAAAATTTTCCTCAAGGAACATCCTGAAGTCTGGCACGCATGGGTGAGCGACGACGCAGCCAAGAAAATCGACGCGGCCTTGTAGGTCAAGCGTGTCCGGCTACCCTCAAGGGCCAGCCGGGCACCCGGCCACAACCCACTGGATCGAGAGCACGCTATGTTTCCTGAGAGTTTTACGTTTTCCATCGCCGACTGGGTCAACGGTTGGGTGGACTCACTGGTCACCAACTACGGCGATGTGTTCCGGCACATCTCCGACACGCTGTTATGGGCCATCGTCAACCTGGAAGGCTTGCTGCGTGCAGCGCCCTGGTGGCTGATGCTCGCCATTGTCGGCGGCGTCGCCTGGCATGCCACCCGCAAGGTGGTGACCACGGCGGTGATCGTCGGTCTGCTGTTCCTGGTGGGTGCGGTTGGCCTGTGGGACAAGCTCATGCAAACCCTGGCACTGATGATGGTCGCCACGGTGATCTCGGTGCTGATCGGCATTCCGTTGGGCATTTTGTCTGCACGCAGCAATCGCCTGCGGTCGGTATTGATGCCGCTGCTCGACATCATGCAAACCATGCCCAGCTTTGTGTACCTGATCCCGGTGCTGATGCTGTTTGGCCTGGGCAAGGTGCCGGCGATTTTCGCCACGGTGATCTACGCCGCGCCACCGTTGATTCGCCTCACCGACTTGGGCATTCGCCAGGTCGACGGCGAAGTCATGGAAGCCATCAACGCCTTCGGTGCCAACCGCTGGCAGCAACTGTTTGGCGTGCAACTGCCGCTGGCATTGCCGAGCATCATGGCCGGTATCAACCAGACCACCATGATGGCGTTGTCGATGGTGGTGATCGCCTCGATGATCGGCGCCCGAGGCCTGGGTGAAGACGTGCTCGTCGGCATCCAGACCCTCAACGTCGGCCGTGGCCTCGAGGCCGGGCTGGCGATTGTGATTCTTGCAGTGGTCATCGACCGCATTACCCAGGCCTATGGTCGTCCACGGCATGAGGCGAGCAAATGACTACTGTCAGCAAAATTGAAGTTAAAAACGTCTTCAAGATTTTCGGCAACCGCTCCAAGGAAGCCCTGGCGATGGTTGGTCAGGGCAAGACCAAGGACCAGGTACTGGCCGAGACCGGTTGCGTGGTCGGCGTGAACGACCTGTCACTGAGCATCGGCACGGGCGAGATCTTTGTGATCATGGGCCTTTCGGGTTCGGGCAAGTCCACGTTGGTGCGTCACTTCAACCGCCTGATCGATCCAACCAGCGGCGCGATCTTGGTGGACGGCGAAGACATCCTGCAACTGGACATGGAAGCCCTGCGCCAATTCCGTCGCCACAAGATCAGCATGGTGTTCCAGAGCTTCGGCCTGCTGCCCCACAAGAGTGTGCTCGACAACGTTGCCTACGGCCTCAAGGTGCGCGGCGAAACCAAGCAGGTGTGCGCCGAACGTGCGTTGCACTGGATCGAAACCGTGGGCCTCAAAGGCTACGAAAACAAATACCCGCACCAGCTTTCCGGTGGCATGCGCCAACGTGTAGGCCTGGCCCGCGCCTTGGCAGCCGATACCGACATCATCCTGATGGACGAAGCCTTCAGCGCCCTCGACCCGCTGATCCGCGCCGAGATGCAGGACCAGTTGCTGGAGCTGCAAAAGACCCTGCACAAGACCATCGTGTTCATCACCCACGACCTCGACGAGGCGGTGCGCATTGGCAACCGCATTGCGATTCTCAAGGACGGCAAGCTGATCCAGGTCGGCACGCCGCGCGAGATTCTGCATTCGCCGGCGGATGAGTATGTGGACCGGTTTGTTCAGCGCCGGGCGGCGGTGGTCTGATCCGGATCTTGTGGCGAACCGGCTGGCGCCATCGCAGGCAAGCCAGCTCCCACAGGGGAATGCATTTCAAATGTGGGAGCTGGCTTGCCTGCGATAGGGCCAGTGAAGCTGCACAAGCATTGAAGAAGGTATGAAGATGTCCCAGGCAACAAAAATCATCATCGCCGACGCTCCACTGCGTTGGCAGGACGTGGTCGCCGTCGCCCGCCACGGCGCCGTGCTCGAACTCTCGGGCCACGCCTGGGCGCGTATCGACAATGCCCAGGCCATCGTGCAACGCATCGTCACCAGCGGCGAACGCGCCTATGGTGTGAATACCGGCCTGGGCGCGCTGTGCAATGTGTCGCTCAAGGGTGAACAACTCAGCCAGCTGTCGCGCAACACACTGCTGAGCCACGCCTGTGGCGTCGGCCCGGTGCTGAGCGACGAACAGACCCGCGCGATCATCTGCGCAGCCATCATCAACTACAGCCACGGCAAATCCGGCCTGCACCCGCAGGTGGTGCATTCGTTGCTGGCGCTGCTCAACCATGGCATCACGCCGCAAGTGCCGTCCCAGGGCTCGGTGGGCTACCTGACTCACATGGCCCACATTGGCGTGGCCTTGCTCGGGGTTGGCGATGTGAGCTATCGCGGCCAGATCGTGACGGCGCAAGCCGCCTTAAAAGCCGAAGGTTTACAGCCTGTGGTGCTCGGCGCCAAAGACGGCCTGTGCCTGGTCAATGGCACGCCGTGCATGACCGGCCTGAGCTGCCTGGCCCTGGCCGACGCGCATCACCTGCTGCAATGGGCCGACGTGATCGGCGCCATGAGTTTCGAAGCCCAGCGTGGTCAGATCGACGCCTTTGACGAAGCCATCATCGCCCTCAAGCCACACCCAGGCATGCAGCAAGTCGGCATCAACCTGCGTGCCTTGCTTGACGGCAGTGAAGTGATCGCCAGCAGCAAAGGCATCCGCACCCAGGACGCGCTGAGCATCCGCTCGATCCCGCAGATTCACGGTGCGGCGCGTGATCAGGTGGAACACGCCACACGCCAGATCGAGACCGAACTCAACAGCGCCACCGACAACCCGCTGGTGCTCGGCACGCCGGACAACTACCGCGTGGTGTCCCAGGCCAACCCGCATGGGCAGTCTGTGGCGCTGGCGGCCGACATGCTCGCCATCGCCATGGCCGAAATCGGCTCGGTGGCCGAGCGTCGCCTGGACCGCCTGATCAACCCGCACGTCAGTGGTTTGCCGGCGTTCCTGGTCAGCAACCCTGGGGTCAACTCCGGGATGATGATCGTGCAGTACGTCGCCGCCTCGCTGTGCGGGCAAAACCGTCAGCTGGCGCAACCGGCGGTGCTCGACAATTTCGTTACCTCGGGCCTGCAGGAAGACCACCTGAGCATGGGCACCAATGCCGCGCTCAAGCTGCATCAGCTGTTGGCCAACGTCACGCAGATTCTCGCCATCGAGTACCTGCTGGCAGCCCAGGCGTTCGAGTTTTTGAAGGGCCAGCGTTTCGGCGCGGGTACTGACAGCGCCTGGCGTCTGCTACGCGAAAAGGTCGCACCTTACGAACAAGACCGTTGGTTGGCGCCAGATATTGCCGCCACCGCCGCGCTGCTCAAAGACACCGCTTTGCTGCGCTCAGCAATTCCCCATTTGCACTAAACACTTATTCAAAAGAACAATTCAAAGGAGCATGAATGTGACTGCGCTAAATTTGATTCCAGGCCAACTGAGCCTTGCCCAACTGCGAGCCATCTACCAGCAGCCGGTAACCCTCACTCTGGATGACAGCGCCACGGCGCAGATCGAAGCCAGTGTGGCCTGCGTGGAGCAGATTCTCGCCGAGAACCGCACCGCCTACGGCATCAACACCGGTTTTGGCCTGCTGGCCTCGACCCGCATTGCCAGTGAAGACCTGGAAAACCTCCAGCGTTCCCTGGTGCTGTCCCACGCCGCCGGCGTCGGTGAGCCGATCAGCGACGCGCTGGTGCGGCTGGTCATGGTGCTCAAGGTCAACAGCCTGAGCCGTGGGTTCTCCGGCATTCGTCGCCAGGTGATCGACGCGCTGATCGCACTGATCAACGCCGAAGTGTACCCGCACATTCCGCTCAAAGGTTCGGTCGGTGCTTCCGGCGACTTGGCGCCATTGGCGCATATGTCGCTGGTGCTGCTGGGCGAAGGCAAGGCGCGCTACAAGGGCGAATGGCTGGAAGCCACCGAAGCGCTGAAAGTTGCCGGCCTGACGCCGCTGACGCTGGCGGCCAAAGAAGGCCTGGCGCTGCTGAACGGCACCCAGGTATCCACCGCTTATGCCTTGCGCGGCCTGTTCGAAGGCGAAGACCTGTTCGCCGGTGCGTTGGCGTGCGGTGCCCTCACCGTGGAAGCGGTATTGGGCTCGCGCTCGCCGTTTGATGCACGTATCCATGCCGCCCGTGGCCAGCGCGGTCAGATCGACGCGGCCGCGGCATATCGCGACCTGCTCGGCGAGAGCAGCCAGGTGTCCCAGTCGCACCAGAACTGCGACAAGGTGCAAGACCCGTATTCCCTGCGTTGCCAGCCGCAAGTCATGGGCGCCTGCCTGACCCAGTTCCGCCAGGCTGCCGACGTGCTGGTGGTAGAGGCCAACGCCGTGTCGGATAACCCGCTGGTGTTTGCTGCCGAGGGCGACGTGATTTCCGGCGGTAACTTCCACGCCGAGCCGGTGGCCATGGCTGCCGACAACATGGCGCTGGCCATCGCCGAAATCGGCTCGCTGAGCGAGCGTCGTATCTCGTTGATGATGGACAAGCACATGTCGCAACTGCCGCCGTTTTTGGTCGGCAATGGCGGGGTGAACTCCGGTTTCATGATCGCCCAGGTCACCGCTGCGGCGCTCGCCAGTGAGAACAAGGCGCTGGCGCATCCCCATAGCGTGGACAGCCTGCCGACGTCGGCCAACCAGGAAGACCACGTGTCCATGGCTCCGGCTGCGGGCAAGCGTTTGTGGGAAATGGCTGAAAATACCCGTGGTGTACTCGCGGTTGAGTGGCTGGCGGCATGCCAGGGCCTGGACCTGCGCGATGGCTTGAAGACTTCGACCAAGCTGGAAAAAGCCCGCGGGATCCTGCGCGACAAAGTGGCGTTTTATGAGAAGGACCGCTTCTTTGCCCCGGACATCAATGCCGCCAGCGAACTGCTCGCCAGCCGCTGCCTGAATGAGCTGGTGCCGGCCAAGCTCCTGCCGAGCTTGTAACCGCAACGCAACCCAGTGTGGGAGCTGGCTTGCCTGCGATAGCTATCTGTCAGTTGAAACATGTGTGACTGACATACGATCGTTCCCACGCTCTGCGTGGGAATGTTGCCCTGGACGCTCCGCGTCCGCTTTAAGAGTCGTGACGCGGAGCGTCACAGGATGTGTTCCCACGCGGAGCGTGGGAACGATCTTCTCCTCATAAAAATAATAGGGACGAGAAATGCACCAGCAAGAAAAGGGTTTGAAACGCGGGTTGAGCGCCCGACATATTCGCTTCATGGCACTCGGTTCCGCGATCGGCACCGGGTTGTTCTATGGTTCCGCCTCTGCCATCCAAATGGCCGGCCCTGCCGTGCTGCTGGCCTACCTGATCGGCGGCGCTGCCGTGTTCATGGTGATGCGTGCTCTCGGTGAAATGGCCGTGCACAATCCGGTGTCAGGCTCCTTCGGCCAGTACGCCAGCACCTACCTGGGGCCTATGGCCGGGTTTGTGCTCGGCTGGACCTACGCATTTGAAATGATCATCGTCTGCCTCGCCGACGTCACCGCCTTTGGCATCTACATGGGCTTCTGGTTTCCCGAGGTCGCGCGTTGGGTCTGGGTGCTGGGTATCGTGTTTTTGATCGGCGGCCTGAACCTGTGCAACGTCAAAGTGTTTGGCGAAATGGAGTTCTGGCTGTCGCTGCTCAAGGTCGGCGCGATTGTGGCGATGATCCTCGGCGGCTTTGGCATCATGCTGTTTGGCATTCATTCTGCTGGCGAAACCCAGGCCAGCGGCTTGAGCAACCTGTGGGCCCACGGCGGCTTCATGCCTAACGGCATTGGCGGCCTGATCGCCTCGTTCGCGGTGGTGATGTTTGCGTTTGGCGGCATCGAAATCATCGGCATCACCGCCGGTGAAGCCAAAGACCCGCAGCGCGTGATCCCCAAGGCGATCAATGCGGTGCCGCTGCGCATCCTGTTGTTCTACGTGCTGACCCTGTTTGTGCTGATGGCCATCTACCCGTGGCCACAGATTGGCAGCCAGGGCAGTCCGTTCGTGCAGATCTTCAGCAACCTTGGCATCGGCTCGGCAGCGACCATCCTCAATATCGTGGTGATCTCGGCCGCCGTCTCGGCCATCAACAGCGACATTTTTGGCGCCGGCCGCATGATGTATGGCCTGGCCCAGCAAGGGCAGGCGCCCAAGGGTTTTGCGCAGCTGTCCAAGCAAGGCGTGCCGTGGATGACCGTACTGGTAATGGGCGCGTCGTTGCTCGGCGGCGTGGTGCTCAACTACCTGATCCCGGAAAACGTGTTCCTGTTGATCGCCTCGATTGCCACTTTCGCCACCGTGTGGGTGTGGCTGATGATCCTGTTTACCCAGGTCGCCATGCGCCGCTCCATGACCAGGGAACAGGTGGCCGAGCTGAAATTCCCGGTACCGTTCTGGCCGTATGCGCCAGCGGCGGCCATTGTGTTCATGCTGTTCGTGTTTGGCGTGCTGGGTTACTTCCCGGACACCCAGGCCGCTTTGCTGGTCGGCGCCGTCTGGATCGTGTTGCTGGTCCTCGCCTACCTGCTGTGGGTCAAGCCCGCTGCCGGGCAGGGGGCCAAGGTCCATTACGACCCGGCTTTGTCTCATCGATAACTTAGGGAGGCGTTGATGAAAACGCTTTGGCAACACTGCCACGTCGCAACTATGGCCCAGGGCAAATACTCGATCATCGAGGATGCCGCCATGGTCACCGCGGGTTCGCTGATCGAGTGGATCGGCCCCCGCAGCCAGGCGCCAGTGGCGGATTACGCCCAGGTGCATGACCTGCAAGGTGCGTGGGTCACCCCCGGGCTGATCGACTGCCACACCCACACGGTGTTCGGCGGCAATCGCAGCGGCGAATTCGAGCAGCGCCTTGAAGGCGTGAGCTACGCCGAAATCGCTGCCAAGGGTGGCGGTATTGCCAGCACCGTGCGCGCCACCCGTGCCGCCACGGAAGATGAATTGTTTGCCAGCGCTGAAAAGCGCCTGCGCAGTTTGCTGCGTGACGGCGTGACCACGGTGGAGATCAAGTCCGGCTACGGCCTTGACCTGGCCAACGAGCGCAAGATGCTGCGGGTTGCGCGGCGCCTTGGCCAGGTGCTGCCGGTGAGCGTGCGCGCCACGTGCCTGGCGGCTCACGCGCTGCCGCCGGAGTACAAGGATCGCGCTGACGACTACATCGACCACATCTGCACCGAGATGCTCCCGGCGCTCGCGGCCGAAGGGCTGGTGGATGCGGTAGACGCCTTCTGTGAGTACCTGGCGTTTTCCACCGAACAAGTGGAGCGTGTATTCAAGGTCGCCCAGCAGTTGGGCTTGCCGGTGAAACTGCACGCCGAGCAGTTGTCCTCTTTGCACGGCTCCAGCCTGGCGGCGCGTTACCACGCACTGTCGGCGGACCACCTGGAGTTCATGACCGAAGAAGACGCCATCGCCATGGCCGCGTCCGGCACTGTCGCGGTGTTGCTGCCGGGCGCGTTCTACTTCCTGCGTGAAACCCAGTTGCCGCCGATGGATGCGCTGCGCAAGCACGGCGTGAAAATCGCCATCGCCAGTGACCTCAACCCCGGCACCTCGCCGGCGCTGTCGGTACGCCTGATGCTGAACATGGCCTGCACCCTGTTCCGCATGACCCCGGAAGAAGCCTTGGCCGGCGCCACGCAACATGCGGCCACCGCGCTGGGCATGGGTGACACCCACGGTTCGCTGGAAGTGGGCAAGGTCGCGGATTTCGTCGCCTGGCAGATTGATCGCCCCGCCGACCTGGCTTACTGGCTGGGCGGCGAGCTGGATAAACGCGTCGTGCGCCATGGCGTCGACGTCACCGTCTGAGGAGTGTTGTTGTGGATAAGGTTCTGAGTTTCAAACAAGGCCGTGTGCCGCTGCTGATCAGCATGCCCCACGCGGGGTTGCGCCTGACGCCTGCGGTCGAAGCCGGGCTGATCCCCGAGGCGCAAAGCCTGCCGGACACCGACTGGCACATCCCCACGCTGTATGACTTTGCCGAGGCATTGGGCGCCAGCACCTTGTCGGCCGAGTACTCGCGGTTTGTGATTGACCTGAACCGGCCGTCCGACGACAAGCCGCTCTACGCCGGCGCCACCACCGGGCTGTACCCGGCGACCCTGTTCGAGGGTGTGCCGTTGTTCCGTGAAGGGCGGGTGCCGTCCGAAGAAGAACGCGTGACGTATCTGCAAAAGATCTGGGGGCCGTACCACCGCACCCTGCAAGAAGAACTTGCCCGGCTCAAGGCCGAGTTCGGCTATGCCTTGCTGTTTGATGCGCACTCGATCCGCTCGGTAATCCCGCACCTGTTCGAGGGCAAGCTGCCGGACTTCAACCTCGGCACCTTCAACGGCGCGGCGTGTGACCCCGAGCTGGCCAGCCAGCTGGAAGGCATCTGCGCTCAGCATCCGCAGTTCACCCATGTGCTGAACGGGCGCTTCAAGGGCGGGCATATCACTCGCCACTATGGCGACCCGGCGCAGGATATTCATGCGGTGCAGTTGGAACTGTGCCAGAGCACGTATATGGAAGAGGTTGAGCCGTTCCGGTATCGCCCTGATTTGGCTGCGCCGACCCAGGTTGTGTTGAAGCAGTTGCTGGAAGGGTTGTTAGCCTGGGGGCAGAAGCGCTACGGCTGATATCGCTATCGCAGGCAAGCCAGCTCCCACATTTGGATGTATTCACAGATCAAAATGTGGGAGCTGGCTTGCCTGCGATGGAGCCTTCCGGGTCGCCCCAGTGCAACTGCCGGTCGCCACAGTTCGTGTCAGCACAGGTCTCGCTGGGTAAGGTTGTGGGTACGGCGCACCAGACGCCACTTCCCACAATAAAAGCTGCCCAGTGAGACCTCATCCATGAAAAGACTGTTGTTGATCCTCACCGGCGCGGCTTTGATCAGCGCCAACGCCATGGCCGCAGAACCTGCATCCTGTAAAGCCGTCCGCATGGGCGTGGTCAGCTGGACTGACGTCATCGCTACCTCAGGCATGGCCGACGTGCTGCTCAATGGCCTGGGCTACGACAGCAAGCAGACCAGCGCGGTGCAGCAGATCATTTTTGCCGGCATCCGCGACAAACGCCTGGATATCTTCCTCGGCTACTGGAAACCGGCGATGGATAACAACATCGCGCCGTTCCTGGCCGCCAAGCAGGTCAAGGTGTTCGACACGCCCAGCCTCGCCGACGCCCAAGCCACCCTGGCCGTGCCGCAATACGTGGCGGATGCCGGGCTGAAGACGTTTGCCGACATCGCCCGCTTCAAGGACAAGTTGGGCGGCAAGATCTACGGCATCGAGCCGGGCAGTGGCGCCAATACCGATATACAGAAGATGATCGACACCAACCATTTCGGCCTGGGCGGCTTCAAACTGGTGGCTTCCGGTGAAGCGGGCATGCTCGCGGCGGTGCAGCGAGCGGTGAACCGCAAGGAGTTCGTGGTGTTCGTCGGCTGGACCCCGCACCCGATGAACATCAATATGAAAATGGCCTACCTCACTGGCAGTGAAGATGTGTTCGGCCCGGACGAAGGTCGTGCCACGGTTTCCACCGTCACCGCGCCGGACTTTGGCGAACGCTGCCCCAACGCCAACCGTTTGTTGCAGAACCTGACCTTCACCGCTGCCCAGGAAAGCCAGTTGATGGTGCCGATCATGGAGCGCCAGTCGCCGCAGGAGGTGGCTAGGCAATGGTTGCGTGACCACCCAGAGGATTTGCAGCGCTGGTTGGCCGGGGTTACGGCGTTTGATGGCAGCGATGGCGTGGCGGCAGTGCAGGACAGCCTCAAACCCTGAAAACACCGCCGGGCAAAATGTGGGAGCTGCGGTGCGACGATTCGACTGGCCTGCGATAGCGGTGTATCAGTGAATGAAGAGGTGACTGACACACTGCTATCGCAGGCAAGCCAGCTCCCACGTTTAGATCTCCATTCTCAGGGATATTGAGCATGTATCCGATTTCATCGCAGCTTGCCGCCTTCATCGCCAAAACCGAATCCTTCACCAGTGACGACTCTTCGCTGGCAGGCTTGCGTCATAACTACGACCGTATGTGCCAGGCCTTCACGCCACCGAAGCCTGAAGGGCTGCAACTGTCGGACTTTTCCCTGGGCGGTGTAGGCGTGCGCAGTTACCTACCCACGGCGCCAGCGCCGACGGAGGGCTGGCCCTGTCTCCTTTATATGCACGGTGGCGGCTGGGTGGTGGGCGGGTTGGACTCCCACGACTTTATTTGTTTCGAACTGGCGAGCGCGTTGCAGGTCCTGGTGATCGCCATCGATTACCGTCTGGCGCCGGAGTACCCGTTCCCGGCAGCCTACCAAGACTGTCGCGCCGTATGGCAGGCAATCCAGGCAGGGCAGGCGCCGCATGCCATCAACCTGCAACGCCTGGTGGTGATGGGCGACAGCGCGGGCGGCAATCTGGCGGCGGCGCTGTGCCTGGGGCTGCGCGACGACGGCCAGCCGCTGCCCGTGGCCCAGGTGCTGATTTACCCCGGCCTGGGCGGGCCTGCCGATTTGCCCTCGCGGCGTGACTGCATGGACGCACCGCTGCTCAGTACTGCCGACACCGACTGCTACCTGGCAATGTACCTGCATGCTGCGGGCACGCCATCGGCCTATGCCATGCCTTTGTTGGCCGAGTATTTCGGCGGCTTGCCCAAGGCGTTGATCGCCGTGGCCCAGTTCGACCCGTTGCGCGATGACGGCATGCTCTATGCCGAACGGCTGCAACAGGCCGGTGTGCCCGCCGTGCTGTATCCCGGCAAAGGTCTGGTTCACGGTTGCTTGCGCGCACGCGGCCAGGCCCCGGAGGTGGATCAGCTTTATAACTATCTGCTGCATTACCTCAGGAGCGAAGGGCTGACACAGGTCTAAGTATTCAAGGACATGCTCATTGCACAATTCGGGTTTATGATGCCAGACGGCAAGAATAATAGACGTCCCCTCAGGGATGAACCCGACACCCTATGGAGCGCGCAATGCAGACTTGGTACCCGCAGATCAAACCCTACGCCCGGCACGATCTGGCAGTCGATGACACCCACACGCTGTACGTCGATGAAAGTGGCTCCCCCGAAGGTTTGCCTGTCGTCTTCATCCATGGCGGCCCCGGCTCCGGTTGCGATGCCCAGAGCCGCTGCTATTTCGACCCGAACCTGTACCGCATCGTTACCTTCGACCAGCGTGGCTGCGGGCGTTCCACGCCGCGCGCGAGTCTTGAAAACAACACCACCTGGGATCTGGTCGCCGACCTCGAGCGCATCCGCGAACACCTGGGCATCGACAAATGGGTGCTGTTTGGTGGTTCCTGGGGCTCGACCCTGTCGCTGGCCTATGCGCAAAGCCACCCTGAGCGTGTGCATGGTTTGATCCTGCGCGGCATCTTCCTGGCCCGCCCGCAGGATATTCACTGGTTCTACCAGGAAGGCGCGAGCCGCATGTTCCCGGATTACTGGCAGGACTACCTTGCCCCGATCCCGGCGGACGAGCGCCACGACATGGTTGCCGCCTACCACAAGCGCCTCACCGGCAACGACCAGATCGCCCAGATGCATGCGGCCAAGGCCTGGTCCGGTTGGGAAGGGCGCATGCTCGGCCTGTGCCCGAGCCCGCAGCACGTCGAGCGTTTTTCCGAGCCGCAGCGCGCCCTGTCGATTGCGCGTATCGAGTGCCACTACTTCACCAATAACTCTTTCCTGGAGCCCAACCAGCTGATTCGCGATATGCACAAGATCGCCCATCTGCCTGGGGTCATCATCCATGGCCGCTACGATATGATCTGCCCGCTGGATAATGCCTGGGAGCTGCATCAGGCCTGGCCCAACAGTGAGCTGCAGGTGATTCGCGAGGCTGGCCATGCGGCATCCGAGCCGGGCATCACCGATGCGTTGGTGCGTGCGACCGGCGAGATGGCACGGCGCCTGCTTGATCTGCCGCCAGAAGAAGCATGAAGGGCCTGTTGCAACGGGTGCGTGGCGCCCGGGTCGAGGTGGCGGGTGAAGTCGTAGGCTCGATAGACCAGGGATTACTGGTGCTGGTCGCCGTGGAACCTTCAGATACGCCCGAGAGTGCCGACAAACTGTTGCACAAGCTGCTTAACTATCGGGTGTTCAGCGACGATGAGGGCAAGATGAATCTGTCCTTGAAGGACATTGGCGGTGGTTTGCTGCTGGTATCGCAGTTCACTCTGGCGGCGGACACCAAAAGCGGGTTGCGGCCCAGCTTCTCCACAGCGGCCCCACCGGCCCTGGGAGCCGCGCTTTTTGAACACTTGTTGTTACAAGCGCAACAATTG
>NZ_VBVZ01000909.1 GCF_005863185.1 Pseudomonas edaphica | reverse complement strand
GCTGATTAGCCTCGTTCGCGTAAAGAAACTCGGTTTGAGCGCCCGAAACCGTTACCCTATGCAGCTGATATTTTGTATTTCTTCGAGGTAGCACCCGTGTTTTCCCAATTCGCCCTGCACGAACGCCTGCTCAAAGCCGTGGCCGAGCTTAAATTTGTCGAGCCTACGCCTGTGCAAGCAGCGGCCATCCCGCTCGCGCTCCAAGGGCGTGACCTGCGGGTGACGGCACAAACCGGCAGCGGTAAAACCGCCGCTTTCGTCCTGCCGGTGCTGAACCGCCTGATTGGCCCGGCCAAAGTCCGCGTGAGCATCAAGACCCTGATCCTGTTGCCGACCCGCGAGCTGGCCCAGCAGACCTTGAAAGAAGTGGAGCGCTTTTCGCAGTTCACCTTCATCAAGTCCGGCATCATCACCGGCGGTGAAGACTTCAAGGTCCAGGCCGCCATGCTGCGCAAGGTGCCCGACATCCTGATCGGCACCCCAGGCCGGATGATCGAGCAACTCAACGCCGGTAACCTCGACCTCAAGGAAGTCGAAGTGCTGGTGCTCGACGAAGCCGACCGCATGCTCGACATGGGCTTTGCCGACGATGTGCAGCGCCTTGTGGCCGAGTGCGTCAATCGCCAGCAGACCATGCTGTTCTCCGCCACCACCGGCGGTTCGACCTTGCGCGATATGGTTGCCAAGGTGCTGAACAACCCTGAGCACTTGCAGGTCAACAACGTCAGCGACCTGAACGCGACCACGCGTCAGCAGATCGTGATGGCCGACCACAACGTACACAAAGAACAGATCCTGAACTGGCTGCTGGCCAACGAGACCTATCAGAAGGCCATCGTTTTCACCAACACCCGTGCAGCAGCCGACCGTATCTACGGTCGCCTGGTGGCTCAGGAATACAAGGCGTTCGTGCTGCACGGCGAGAAAGACCAGAAGGATCGCAAACTGGCCATCGACCGCCTCAAGGCTGGCGGCGTGAAGATCCTGGTCGCCACCGACGTTGCCGCCCGCGGCCTGGACGTGGATGGCCTGGACATGGTCATCAACTTCGACATGCCGCGCAGCGGCGACGAATACGTGCACCGTATTGGTCGTACCGGGCGCGCCGGCAATGATGGTCTGGCGATCTCGCTGATCTGCCACGGCGACTGGAACCTGATGTCGAGTATCGAACGCTACCTCAAACAGTCGTTCGAGCGCCGCACCATCAAGGAAGTCAAAGGCACCTACACCGGGCCGAAGAAGGTCAAGGCGTCGGGCAAAGCGGTCGGCGTGAAGAAGAAAAAGACCGACGCCAAGGGTGACAAGAAGAAAACCGGCGCCAAGTCGCCAACCAAGCGCAAGATTGCCAACCGGCCGAAGACCGACAACCTGTCGCTCGTCAGCAAGGACGGCATGGCGCCGCTCAAGCGCCGCAAGCCAGAAGCGCCAGCTGCCGAATAAGGCCGCTGATATAAAAAAACCGGACGCTGTCCGGTTTTTTTATGCCCTCAGTTGATCGTTCCTACGCTCTGCGTGGGAATGCCGCCAGGGGCGCTCCGCGTCCCGTTGTGGTGGTTAATTTTTTGCTTTGGCGGCCGCCTCGTCCAGCTCCTTGAGGCGCTGGTCGATCAGTTGGCACTTGTCCGGCAGATCCGCGCTGGCAGTCTCCAGGTTCATGTGTTGCAACTCATCGTTGATTTCCTTGGCCCTGGCCGGGTTTTGCTGGGTCAGTT
>NZ_VBVZ01000908.1 GCF_005863185.1 Pseudomonas edaphica | reverse complement strand
GTCGGTGTCGTGGATGATCTGTCGTTGCAGGTTGGTCAGGTCGACAGTGTCGAAGTCTGCCAGGTGCAACTCGCCCACGCCGGCAGCGGCCAGGTACAACGCGACTGGCGCACCCAAGCCGCCGAGGCCGACAATCAGCGCATGGCCGTTTTTAAGACGCAGCTGGCCTTCGATGTCGACATGTTGCAACAGAATCTGTCGGCTATAGCGCAACAGCTCCTGGTCGGTCAGCACGGGCGGCGCCCCAACGTGATGCGTTCGTGGCCGCCGAGGTCGATGCGGCTGTGGACCTCTTCAAAGCCCTCACCCGACAACAAATCACGTACCGCCGCAGCTTGGTCGTAACCGTGTTCGAGCAGCAGCCAGCCACCGGTATTCAAGTGGGCTGGGGCCTGGGCGATGATCAACCGCAGATCGTCCAGCCCATCATGGCCCGCCACCAAGGCGCTGGCCGGTTCAAAGCGCACATCGCCTGCCACCAGGTGCGGATCATTATCGGCAATGTAAGGGGGGTTGCTGATGATCAAATCGAAGCGCTGGCCTTGCAGCGCGCTGAACCAATGGCTGTTCAACACCGTGGCGTTCTTCAGGTGCAGGCGCTGGCGGTTGCGTTCGGCCAGGGCCACGGCTTCGAGCACACGGTCAACGGCAGTGACCTGCCAGGCCGGGCGTTCGCTGGCCAGGGCCAGGGCGATCGCGCCGCTGCCGGTGCCCAGGTCGAGGACCTTGGCAGGCGTCGCCGGCAACAATTCAAGTGCGGCTTCCACCAGCAGCTCGGTTTCCGGGCGCGGGATCAGCGTGTGCGGCGCGACCTCCAGGTCGAGCTTCCAGAAACCCTGCTGACCGAGGATGTAGGCCACCGGCTCACCCGTGCGGCGACGCTGCAGGTAATCGGCAAAGGTCAGCGCATCTTCGCTGCTGACGATTTTTTCCGGCCAGGTGTGCAAGTAGCTGCGCGATTTGCCCAAGGCAGCGGCCAGTAACAGTTCCACATCCAGACGCGCGGTGGGCGAGTCAGGCAGGTCAGCGGCGCGCAGGAGGCTGGCAATAATGGTCATTTATTCACCTATCGCCGCCAATTGATCGGCCTGGTATTCGGCCAGCAAAGGCTCGATCACCGCATCAACGCCGCCGGCGAGAATTTCGTCGAGGGAGTAAAGCGTGAGGTTGACCCGGTGGTCGGTGACCCGGCCCTGGGCGAAGTTGTAGGTGCGGATGCGTTCGGAGCGGTCGCCCGAGCCCACCAGCAGCTTGCGCTCGCTGGCAATCGCGTTGGCGGCGGCGCTGGTCTGCTGGTCGTTGAGCTTGGCCGACAGCCAGGACATGGCCCGCGCACGGTTTTTGTGCTGGGAACGCTCTTCCTGGCATTCGACCACGATGCCCGACGGCAAGTGGGTGATCCGGATCGCCGAGTCGGTCTTGTTCACGTGCTGACCACCGGCGCCCGACGAACGGTAGGTGTCGACACGCAAGTCCGCCGGGTTGATCTCAATGGCTTCCTGCTCGTCCGGTTCGGGCAACACGGCCACGGTGCACGCCGAGGTGTGGATACGGCCCTGGGATTCAGTCGCCGGAACCCGCTGCACGCGGTGCGCGCCGGACTCGAATTTAAGCTTGCCGTAGACGTTGTCACCTTCGACCCGGGCGATGACTTCTTTATAGCCGCCGTGCTCACCTTCATTCTCGGACAAAATCTCGACCCGCCAGCCACGTCGCTCGGCGTAGCGCGAGTACATGCG
>NZ_VBVZ01000907.1 GCF_005863185.1 Pseudomonas edaphica | reverse complement strand
ACCAGCCGCCGAGGATCACGGTTTGGTCCTGATTTTCTACGCCAACTTCAACCTCTACCGGGCGATAGCGCCCGCCCTCCTCGGCCAGCATCACCAGCACGCGCTTGCCGGTGCGGATCAAGGCTTCGCTGGGCACTTGCAACACCGCTTGCCCGCTGGTTTGCGCCAGGCGCACCTGCGCGGTCATGCCGGGACGCAGGTTGCCGTCGGGGTTGGGCAACTCGACACGCACTTGCACAGTACGGCTGTCCATGGCGGTGGCCGGCAAAATCGCGCTGATGGTGCCGTCGACGGTTTTGCCCGGCAAACCGACAAAACGGCTCTGCACGGTTTGCCCCACGGCCAAGGTCGAGCCTTGGGCTTCGGGCACGGCAACCTGCAGCCACACCTGATCCAGGCCATTGATACGCGCCAGGGTCTGCCCTGCCGCCAGCGTCATGCCTTCGCGCACCTCCAAACTTTGCAGGGCGCCGCTCAACGGGCTGGTGACGGTCAACACCGACTGCACCCGGCCGCTGCGCTCCATCTGCTGGATCAACCCGGTCGGCATGCCGCTCAGACGCAACCGTTGCCGGGCTGCCGCGATCAACCCACTGTCGCCGCTGTGGCGCAGGCTCAGAAATTCTTCCTGGGCCGTCGCCCATTCGGGGATCAACAGGTCTGCCAACGGCGCGCCGGCCTTGAGCACATCACCCGGTGCCCGCGCATAGACGCGCTCGACGAACCCGGCAGCCCGCGCCTGTACCACCGCCACATCACGGTCGTTGAACGCGAGGATGCCCGACAGCTCCAGGGTCGACGTCAGCACACCCCGGCTGACGCTCGCCAGGCGCACGCCGATGTTCTGGGTTTGCCGTGGGTCAATCTGCACTGCCGGCGTATCCGCAGCCGCCGTGCCTTCGGCATAACGCGGCACCAGTTGCATGTCCATAAACGGTGACTTGCCGGGTTTATCGAACTTCTGCTGCGGGTACATCGGGTCGTACCAGTACAGCGCCGGTTTGTCGTCCTTGGGTGCAACAGACGCCACCGAGTGAAATTGCGCCAGCCCATAGCCCGCGCCCAGACCCAGCAGCACCAGTGCTGCGACAATTAGATTATTCATGGCTGGGTTCCCCGTAAGCGAAATACAGCTGGGCGCCGATCAGGGCGCGCTGTTCGATGGCATCAATCTGTTTGAAGCGGGCCTCGACCAGCTCACGGCGAGCGCCGACCACCGTGAGCAAATCGCCCTTGCCGGCGCGATAACCGGCCAGGCTGAGGGTGACTTTTTCTTCGGCCAGCGGCACCAGGCTGTCCTGGCTGCGCTGCACGGCGCGGTCCAGGCGCTGGTAAACCGCCAGGTCGTCGTCGAGCATCTGCGTGTGTTCGCGGGTGGCGGCTTCGCGTTCGGCGTCGAGTTGGTCCAACTCGGCCTGCTTGGCCGCGATGCCTGGGTTTTGTCGGCGACCGGGAAAGATCGGCAGGTCAAAACTCAATTGCAGCGTGACCATGTCGCCGTACTCACGGCTGCGGTGCCCGTAGTCGACTTCCCAGCTCCAGTCCGAGGTCTTTTGCGCCTTGGCCTCCTGCACGCGCGCCTGAGCCTCGCGGGTGCGCGGCACGAAGGCTTGCAGTTCGGGGTGTTGATGCAGGTTGTGGCTGTAGCCGTGGCTGTCGATGCTCCAATTGGGTAACTGGCCGCTGGGGGCTTGATTGGCGGCGGCGCCGATCCAGCGCTTGAGGGCGGCGCGGGCCTGGGC
>NZ_VBVZ01000906.1 GCF_005863185.1 Pseudomonas edaphica | reverse complement strand
CGTATATGCCCAGCTACCTGTCGCGCAACCTGCATTACAAAGAAAACAGCGGCGTACTGATCATCATCGCGATCATGGTCGGCATGCTGTTCGTGCAACCGTTCATTGGTTTTGTGAGTGACAAGATCGGCCGAAAACCCTTCATCATCGCCGGCAGCGTGGGCCTGCTGTTCCTGTCCATTCCGGCGTTCATGCTGATCACCAGCGGCAAGATCGGCCTGATCTTCGCCGGCCTGCTGATCCTGGCGGTGGTCCTCAACTTCTTTATCGGCGTGATGGCCTCGACCCTGCCGGCGATGTTCCCCACGCACCTGCGCTACAGCGCGCTGGCCAGTGCGTTCAACGTCTCGGTATTGATCGCCGGTGTCACCCCCACCGCCGTGGCGTGGCTGGTGGAAAGCACCAACGACCTGTTCATGCCCGCCTACTACCTGATGGTGTTTGCCGTGGTCGGCTTGATCACGGGCCTGACCATGAAGGAAACCGCCAACAAGCCACTGCGCGGCGCCGCGCCTGCGGCCTCGGACATGGCAGAAGCCAAGGAAATACTGCAAGAGCACCACGACAATATCGAGCAGAAGATCGAAGACATCGACACTCAGATTGCCGAACTGGAAGCCAAGCGCCAGAACCTGGTGCAGCAGCACCCACGCATCAACTGACTACTGACCTGGCGTGGCGGCCCCTGCCGCCATGCCTTTGGAGTGCCTAAGCATGGTTCCAAGCGTCACCGCAGCACACTCGCTACTCAGCGCCGACGAACGCGCTGCCATCGCCGAAATAGAAGCCACCACCAGCATCCTGCAACTGGTTACCCGCTTGACCGGCATGCGCTTTGCCGGCATCGCCAAATTCACTGACCTTGAGTGGGTCGTCTGCTCGGTGCACGACACGGCCGACATGGGCATTCATGTCGACGACGTGCTCGACCTCGAAACCACACTGTGTAGTGAGTTCTGCATTAACCCGCAGACCCTGTTCATCCCGCAGATCAGCCACAACGGCCGCTTCGCCGCGCGCCCGGTGGTCAAGCAGTTCGCCATCGAAAGCTACGCCGGTGCGCCGATCTTCCTGCCTGATGGGCGCCTGTTCGGCGCATTGTGCGCGCTGGATTCGCGGGCGATGCTGTTTGAAGACCCCAACCTGCCGGAAACCCTGAGCCTGTTTGCGCGGCTGATTGGCTGTATTTTTTTCGCTAACTTGAGCTCGGTTGATCAGTGAGCTTGCCGCGCAAGGCGGCCATGTCGCGCTTGGGTGGCACACCGAACAGCCGGCTGTACTCGCGACTGAACTGTGACGGGCTTTCATAACCCACCTTGAACGCCGCACTGGACACGTCTTGATGTTCGTTGAGCATCAAGCGCCGCGCTTCATTCAAGCGCAGCCATTTCTGATACTGCAAAGGGCTCATCGCGGTCAGGTGACGAAAGTGATGATGAAAGGTGGCAGCGCTCATCTGCACCCGCGCCGCCAATTCCTCCACCCGCAACGGCGCGGTGTAATTGAGCTTCAGCCAATCGATCGCCTTGGCGATCCGATAGCCCTGCCCGTCAACGGCGCAGATCCTGCGCAGGCGCCCGGCCTGGTCGGTCTTTAACAGCCGGTAATGGATTTCACGCTGAATCAACGGCGCGAGTACCGGGATCGCCTCGGGTTCGTCCAGCAAAGCGACCAAGCGTGCGAACGCTGCCAGCATGCCTTCGGTGACCGTGCCGATTCCCACCCCTTTCATCACTGCCCGCTCCCG
>NZ_VBVZ01000905.1 GCF_005863185.1 Pseudomonas edaphica | reverse complement strand
GACCAGTTCGTCCACGCCCTCGACAACTTCAGCCGCAAGATCTGGCGCCAGCCGCGCTCACGCCGCTTGGCGCGGTATGACCTGGCGATTCTTCATGACCCGCAGGAGCAACTGCCGCCGTCCAATGCTCGCGCCCTGGAAAACTTCGTGCGGGTCGGCAAAGGGCTGGGCATCGATGTGGAACTGATCGAGCGTAAGGATTACTCACGGCTGGCCGAGTACGACGCCTTGCTGATCCGCGAGACCACCAGTGTCGACAACCACACCTATCGCTTCGCCAAAAAAGCCGAAAGCGAAGGCCTGGTGGTCATGGACGACCCGGCATCGATCCTGCGCTGTACCAACAAGGTCTACCTCACTGACCTGCTCAACAGCCATCAACTGGGCATGCCCGCCACCGAGATTCTCTACAAGGAGCGACCGCAAGATTTCGAAAGGGTCGGCGAGCGCCTGGGTTTCCCGCTGGTGTTGAAGATCCCCGACGGCTGCTTCTCGCGCGGCGTAATCAAGGTGGAAAGCCAGGAAGCCCTGCTCAAGGCCACCGCCGAGTTGTTCGAACACTCTGTGCTGCTGCTGGCCCAGGAGTTTTTCTACACCGAGTACGACTGGCGCATCGGTGTGCTCAACCGCAAGCCGATCTTTGCCTGCCAATACTTCATGTCCAAGGGCCACTGGCAGATTTATAACCACAAGGCTATCGGCAAGGACATCAACGGCGAATGCCGCACCCTGGCGGTTCATGAAGCGCCCAAGGCAGTGGTGGAACTGGCGGTCAAAACCGCCAACCTGATCGGCGACGGCCTCTACGGTGTCGACCTCAAGCAGTCCGGCGACAAAGTGGTGGTGATCGAGGTCAACGACAACCCCAATATGGACGCCGGTATCGAAGATGCCTATTTGCAAGACGACCTGTATGCGCTGGTGCTCGAGGAGTTTGTACGGCGATTGGAGTTGAAACGCCAGGGCCAGGGCTGGTGACGCGCGATGATTCAGCGCTTTGAACTGACCGACGGAAAACTGTGCAAGGCGGACAAGGACGACGCTGCAATCATGCTGTTCAACAACCCGGACGCGGCCGAGCGCGAGTGGTTGCGCGACCATCACAAACTCGACGAGCACGCCCTGGCTTCGGCGCTTGACCCGGATGAAGTCTCACGCATCGAGTTTCACCCCGATAACCTGTTCCTGATCTGGAAACGCCCGGAGAACTACTCGGGCGGCGGCAGCCTGATGTTCGAAGTGGCCTCCTGCGGGCTATTGTTTTCGCCCGGCCGCCTGTTGGTGATCGCCACGGATGACACCCCACTCTCCGGGCTCGGCGCACGCCGGCCGTTGCATACGCCGCTGGATGTGCTGCTCGACTTGCTGCTTAACAACATTCACCACTACCTGGGCCACCTCAAGGTGATCAAGCTGGTGGCGCGGGAGTTGCAGCAACAGTTCAATGCGTCGATGAGCAATCAGCACCTGATGCAGATGTTTAACCTCAGTGAAAGCCTGATCTATTACATCAACGCGCTGCACAGCAATGGCGCGGTGTTGTCGCGGTTGCGCAACCACGCGGAAAAGGAGCATTTCAGCGCCGAGGTGCTGGGGTTGATCGATGACCTGATCATTGAGAACCACCAGTGCTACAAGCAGGCCGAGATCTACTCCAACGTGTTTTCCGGGCTGATTGATGCACGCGGCAACCTGATGAACAACAGCATGAACAACCTGCTGCGCAAGCTGACGTTGATCAACGTGGTGT
>NZ_VBVZ01000904.1 GCF_005863185.1 Pseudomonas edaphica | reverse complement strand
CCCTCAATATCGACCCCGACCTGGCCATGGTGATCAGCCCTCGCTGGAATGTCGTGGGCAGCACTGTCGAGCCGGCGCCAGCCGTTCTCCAATCCCTGACCTCAGTGCTGGCTCATCAAGCGCTGTCCCGCGAGCGGGTAACTTACATCGATGGCGAGCACTTCCTCACTTTGCAGCCGTACGCGGCGGCGCCTGTGCACCTTGAGGTGAAGATCGATGCCATCGCGCGCTTGATCAATGAGTTATCCGACTTTCTGTTCATCGCGTTTCAGGAACAGCAACTTAACTTCTGGAACGCCTCCAACGGTAGCAGCGGACCACGCTGGCAGACGTTTTCCAACTCGCTGAGGAAAGTGTGGAACGTCACCGAAGAGCAAGGCCTGGATGAGCACCAAGCGGCCATGGCCCGTGGAGTGTTCCAGAAACCCGACCGGGACAGACGCTCGTTGAATGATCGCTACAAGAGTCACGCCTACCTGGTTGATGTCGATCTACTCCGGGACGGCGAGTCCACCCACGTCAGTTTCATGGACATCGCCGTGTTGGTTGGCGAGCATGACAAACGCCCATTGATCCTGACGCACTCGCTGGTAAGCGGTTACGAAACCTTTGAGTCACTTGAAACATTCGGCGCCTCGCTGCCCGCCCGGTTGAGTGCGCCAAAGCGCGATACCACGTTGCAATGGCGCCTGTATGAACCCGATGGCAACTTTTTCGACACACTGGCCTGTACTCTGATCGAACTACAAATCCGCGCCATCGGCAGTTACGGCCAGGCCTTTGTCGAGGAGCCGGCAGAGGAGCAGGCAAGCCCGGCCACCGTCGCCCGCATTGTGCCCAGCATCGAAGAGATGAGCGATCACCAACTCTCGAGTATCCGAGACGTTCATCATCAACTGCCCGACTGGCTGGCTTCGGCGTCGGACTCGGACACCGCCGCCTATAGCCGCTACATGATCGACCTGGCCCAACTGCATACCCATTATCACGGCGAAACATTCCGGGACGGCATTGCCCCCATTCGCGACTATGCCCGCACACAACTGCAAAGCCGCATCCACTCGCATAAAGACGGTGCGAGCCTGAACCTGGACAAAATCGAGGTGGTGATCGAAAGCCCGGTGGTGTGGGGCACGCTCGTCGTGCCGGGCAGCGTGGACATCACCCGTCGCAGCCTGATCGATCTGGCGTTGGACAACCTCACCGGCCTGCCCACCGGCAACACCACGGTGCACTACAACGGCAATGACGATGGCGTCCCCAGCTGGCTGACCTTCAGCTATTTGAAAGACCTGATCGAAGACGTTGATATCGGCAAGCACTATCCCGTGCTGATCAAACAGAAACTGCTCGATGACCCGGCGCAATCCAGTCACCGCCAGCAGCTCTACATCAACCACCTGCGCCTGCAACTGCCGCTGCTGGCCCTGCAAATGAAAATCCGCCAACAGGGCGCAATTGATGAACTCGGCTACCGCTACGTTGCCGCCGTGATGCACGCCGATGAATACGACCGGCATGTAGACGGGCAGCCCATTGTTATCCGCGCCCTGGCCTTCGTGCCCACCCTGCGCCCCGGCCATGAGCGCGACGTGGTCGCCAATATGTTCGTGATCGGTCCAAGGAACGCCAGCGCCGGTCCGTGCCTGCTTTATCGCCCGTTGCTGGAACCGATGCTGATGCAATTCCCGTCACGGCAAAACCTGCTGTACGCCATCAAACATGACCGCCCCTTGCGCGAATCGGTGCTGGCC
>NZ_VBVZ01000903.1 GCF_005863185.1 Pseudomonas edaphica | reverse complement strand
GGGCCAACGGGCCAATAAACACCAGGTTGAGCAGTTGCGTGACGATCAGTGTGAAGATTGCGATCTTGACCGGCGTGCGGATGTTTTGCTGGGCGTAGAAGCCCGGCGCCAGCACTTTGATCACGATAATGCCGAGCAGACCGACGGAGTAGGCGACCAGTGCGCGCTGGGTCATTGACGCGTCAAACGCGCTGAACTGGCCGTATTGGAACAGCGACACGGTCAACGGCTCAGCCAGAATGCCCAGGGCCAGGGAACACGGCAACACCAGCATAAAGCACAGGCGCAGGCCCCAGTCGAGGATGCGCGAGTACTCCTGGCGGTCCTTGCTGGCATAGGTGCGCGACAGCGTCGGCAGCAAGATTGTGCCCAAGGCTACACCCAGTACGCCGGACGGCAACTCCATCAAGCGATCGGCGTAGTACATCCAGGAGACCGAACCGGACACCAGCAAGGATGCGAACGCAGTGTTGATGATCAGGGAAATCTGGCTCACCGACACGCCCAGGATCGCCGGCAGCATATTGCGCATCACGCGCCATACGCCGGTGTCCTTGAGGTTCAGGCGCGGCAGCACCAGCATGCCGATTTTTTTCAGGTGCGGCAGTTGGTACAGCAGCTGCGCCAGGCCGCCGGCCAGCACCGCCCAGCCCAGGGCCATAACCGGCGGGTCGAAGTACGGCGTCAGGAACAGCGCGAAAATAATCATGCTGACGTTCAGCAATGTCGGCACGAAGGCCGGTACCGAGAAACGGTTCCAGGTATTGAGGATCGCCCCGGCCAGGGAAGACAGCGAAATCAGCAATATATAAGGAAAGGTCACCCGCAACAGGTCAGTGGTCAGCGCGAATTTTTCCGGGGTATTGGCAAAACCGGGGGCCGTGGCCCAGATCACCCAGGGCGCGGCAAGCATGCCGACGAGGGTTACCAGCATCAGTACCAGGGTCAGCAAGCCCGAGACATAGGCAATAAAGGTACGGGTCGCCTCTTCACCCTGCTGGGTTTTGTATTCGGCCAGGATCGGCACGAAAGCCTGGGAGAATGCGCCCTCGGCGAAGATCCGCCGCAACAGGTTGGGCAGTTTAAAGGCAATAAAGAACGCATCCGTGGCCATGCTGGCGCCGAAAATGCGCGCCAGCAGGGTGTCACGCACAAACCCTAAAACCCGGGAGATCATCGTGATAGAGCTGACGGCAGCCAACGATTTGAGCAGATTCATTGAAAGAGTTTGCGCCTTTAGATAAAGAGCAGGCGAACAAAGCGCCCACTTATGCGATACTGCGCGCCTGCAACAGCACAGAGCCAAAGCTCGCGAGTTTACAGGTCAAGCGCCGGAAATAAATCACCCGCCTCTTCAGATCGACCACTCAGCAGTTCGCATCAGCCGCCCTTGACAACCCATCAAGTCATCGGCATGATTCGCGGCCTATTTTGTTTGCTATTTCCTAAAAAGTCTTTCGAGGAGCTCGACGGTGGCCAACACACCTTCCGCCAAAAAACGTGCAAAACAGGCTGAGAAGCGTCGCAGCCACAACGCCAGCCTGCGTTCCATGGTTCGTACCTACATCAAGAATGTAGTTAAAGCCATCGACACCAAAGACGCTGAAAAAGCTCAAGCTGCTTACGTTCTGGCTGTGCCTGTTATCGACCGTATGGCCGATAAAGGCATCATCCACAAGAACAAAGCCGCTCGTCATAAGAGCCGCCTGAATGGCCACATCAAGGCTCTGAACGTCGCTGCAGCAGCCTAAGTGGT
>NZ_VBVZ01000902.1 GCF_005863185.1 Pseudomonas edaphica | reverse complement strand
CATGCTGGCAGCCCCGGCGCCGCGCCTCGTCTTCGAAGGCCTGCAGCAACCGGCTGCCCAGGCCCGCACCGCGCAGGGCGTCGGGCAAGTGGAACAGGTCGAGGAAGGCCATGCCCAGGGTGGTTTTACCCGTGATGCCACCGAGCAGCTGCTGAGTGTCCGGGTCTTTGAGCAACACCATCAACGGCCGACGATCATTGCCGCCGGTGACGGCCTCATTGAACGCGGCAAGGCCATCGCCCAGCAGGCGCTCGGCGTCGGGGTTAGGCTGGTCGCTGATTTCAATCATGCTCATGCGTTCTCGCTCCTCAAAGCCGCTGGCGCACCATATGCAGCAGCCGTTCACCCACCTGATCAAACCCTTTGTTTTGCGCCACTACCTGCGCGCCTTCCATCAGCAGAGACAGCTCCTGCGAGCGGCCGAAGGTGTGGGCCGGGTTCGTCTAGCGCTTAGAACACCCTCCACGGAGCCTAACACCGTCAGCGACTCACACTCGCTGCCAGCCGCCCATGTTGTCGGCCTTGATTTCGAAATCGATGGCTTCGCGGTAAGCGTCGCCAAGATTGGCGTGCAGCCCCCCGCCGAGTGCTTGGGTAGGCTGCCATGTTTGCGTCTCTGGATCGAACACTTCGGCATCGTCACCGGCAGTGTCATCCATCTTGTTGCGCAAGGGGGTGCCGTTATCAATTCGGTGTTCGAGGCTGGCCCAGAGTTTGGTATTCGAATTGACCAGCGGGAAATCTGCCTGGTTTGCCGTCTTGCCCCTTGGGGACATGATTGTATGCGAGGCCTGGGGCTCGCGATCCAAGGGATCACGGTGAGCTGCCTCATGCATGTGTTGGATGTGCGAAGGGGGAGTGTAGGGCGTACGGGTGATTGGAAACATGGACGTACCTCGGCGATCTTTAAGAGAAAGTATCGCCAGAACCTGATCCGGCGATTCCTTTCGAAAACTACAGAGCCCTGCCAAGGCATTCAATAAGGTGATTTTTTGCAGATGTAACTGCTCAAAACTGCTGGTGACTGCGCTCATGTAACGATGGGTGCGGTCTATAGGCCGTGGCTCAAAACCGCGTATGACGTTTCAACTTGGCTGTCAGAAAAGGCAATAGAGGCGCGCTTCTTACCTGTTGCAACACAGTTGCCCGTTCAATGATGGCTGACGGGCGTAAATCCCGTTACATAAACACGACCAGAAAGTTAACGGCCTAAAGGCCCATCACCATCTCATGCCACGCCATCCCGCCATGCTCCGACGGCGACGGCTGCACATAGCCGTAACCCATGCGCGTATACAACGGTACATGCTGCTCCTTGCACATCAAATGAATCGTCCGCTTGCCCATCGCCTGCATGCGCTGCACAAACTCAGTCATCAACAGCCTGGAATAACCCTTACCCTGCTGCGCCGGGTCGACCACCACCGACATGATCACCACATTCGGCGCCTCGGCCGCATGCCCCACCAACTCCTTGAACGCCTCATCCGACATCACCACCTGATGGGCGCAGCCACAATTGATAAACCCCACCACCGCGCCATCCGCCTCCAAAATCAAAAAGCCCTCGGGGTACTGCGCAATACGCGTGGCGATCTTCTCCAGCGTCGCCGCTTCATCGCCTTCGTAGGCGCTGGTTTCGATTTCAAAGCAACGCGCGGCGTCGGCGGGTAGGGCGTTGCGGAAGGTGAGGGCGGGCATGGGAGGTTCCTGGGGCATTAAGCGAAAGGCCACATCATAAAGAAACATCCAGTGCCTGACACAGAT
>NZ_VBVZ01000901.1 GCF_005863185.1 Pseudomonas edaphica | reverse complement strand
TAGCGCTGCCACACATTGTTGACGCTGATAAAACTCATGGCCGCGCTCCTTCGTACCAGGGGAACGCACGCCGTGTGAGGGTTTTGAGGCCCCAATCCATCAGCCAGGCGAGCAGGGTGATCCACACCACGTAGGGCAAGATCACGTCCATCGCCAGGTAGCGGCGCACCAGGAAGATCCGGTAGCCGAGGCCGTCGGTGGAGGCGATGGCTTCGGCGGCGATCAGGAACAACCACGCCGAGCCGAGCATCAGCCGCAGCGAGATCAGCAGACGTGGCAGCAGTTGCGGTAGCACCACACGCAGCATCAGGGTCCAGGTGGAGGCGCCGAGGGTCTGTGCCTTGACCAGCAACTCGACGGGTATTTCCCGGGCGCGCTGTTCCAGGTCGCGCGCCAGGCACGGTGTTACACCGATGACGATCAGCATGACTTTGGACAACTCTCCCAGCCCAAACACGATGAACAGAATCGGCAGGATCGCCAGTGGCGGCACCATTGACAGCACCGTGAGCAGTGGCGACAACGGCGCGCCAAACAACGGCAGTGTGCCGGCGGCGATGCCCAGGCACAGGCCGGCGAGGGCGCTGATGCCCAAGCCGATCGCCAGGCGGCGCAGGCTGGAGGCGCTGTCTTGCCACAGCACATATTCACCGGTGCGCGTATCGGCGCTGAACGCCAGGCGTTTCACCGCGTCGCCCATTTGCGCGGCGCTGGGCAGCAGTTTGTCGTTGGGGTTATCCGCCAGGCGCTCGGCCGAGCCTACAAAGTAGGCGAACAGCAGCAGGGCGAACGGCAGCAGCACCAACAGCAGGCGGCTGGAGCGTTCCGGGTGACGGTTGATCAGGCGCATGGCCGGGTCCTCTTACAGCGTGCCGTCGGCGGCCATCTGCACGTAGCTGGGGTCGAAATGCAGCTTGAGGTTGGCGGTGTCGCCGCTGGTGATGCCATTGGCGAAGCTCATGCCCACGGCGCTGGCGTCCCTGGCCCCTTCGCCGAGCAGGCCGTGTTCAAACGAGAACTCGGCGACCTTGCGCAGGGTGGCGGGCAGTTGCGCGCTGGTGGCGAACGCCAGCGCTTCCTTGGGCGTGGCGAACAGCTTGGTGGTGTCCAGTTGCGCCTGGAAACCCTTGAGGTCGGTGCCGGAGGCCTTGGCCATATGTTCAAGCGCCGCGGTGCTGGCAGCGTTTTTGGCGTTCATCAGCGCGACCACTTCAAACCAGGCACCGGTCAGCGCTTTGCCCAGGGCCGGGTTGTCTTTGAGGGTTTGGGTGTTGACCACCATCATGTCCATGATTTCGCCGGGCACTTTGCTGGAGTCGAACACTTGGGTGACGCCCGGTTTAGCCTTGATCTCGGAGAGCATCGGGTTCCAGGTGGTCACGGCTTGCACCTGGTCGGTGTTGAAGGCGGCGGCGATGTCGGCGTCGGAGGTGTTGACCACTTTCAGGTCTTTTTCGGTGAGGTCAGCCGACTCCAGCGCGCGGGCCAGCAGGTAGTGGGACACCGAGAGTTCCACCAGGTTGACGTTCATGCCCTTGAGGTCGGCCACGGTCTTGCCGGTGCCCTTGATCACCACGCCATCATTGCCGTTGGAAAAGTCGCTGACCACCAGCGCGGTGCTGTCCACACCACCGGCGGCGGGAATGGTCAGGGCGTCCATGTTGGTCATGGTGCAGCCGTCGAACTGGCCGGCGGTGTATTGGTTGATGGACTCGACATAGTCATTGAGCTGCACCATGTCGATCTTGATGCCGTACTTCTTGGCCCA
>NZ_VBVZ01000900.1 GCF_005863185.1 Pseudomonas edaphica | reverse complement strand
TCGCAGGCGCTACCGCGAGCGGTCATGTCGCCTACGACAACCATTCAGGCAATTAAAGGCAACCAACAATTCATCAACACGAAAACGCCTGTGAGGGGGCTTGGTGCAATTGCATCACAAGAGCCAGGCGTTACCTTCAACTTCGCCAATGTTTCAATTCAGGCGGTCGCCAACACGATCCTCGGTGATGTCCTCAAGGAGAACTACACCATCGCCTCAGGTGTGGAGGGCAACGTCACCTTCTCCACCGCCAAGCCGGTCGATAAAAACCAGGCCTTGCCTATTCTGGAAACGCTGCTGGCCCTGACCAAAAACACCCTCATCCGCCAACACGATCGGTATGTCGTACTGCCTGACAGTCAGGCAATCGCCGGTAAGCTTGCACCGCAATTATCGCTGCCCCAACCAGGCAGCGGGATGACCGCACGCTTTTTCCTGCTCAACTACATCTCAGCGCCAGAAATGCAAAAACTCTTGAAGCCTTTTGCCCGAGAAAATGCCTTCGTACAAGTCGATCCAGCGCGCAACCTGTTGATCATGGCAGGTACCCCTGACGAATTGCACAACTACCAACAGACCATCGAAACCTTCGATATCAATTGGCTCAAGGGCATGTCCGTCAGCGTGTTCGGGCTAAAGCGCGCCAACGTCAGCAAACTGATGCCCGACCTGGATCGCTTGTTCGGTGCACAGAGCGGCACCCCCATGGCCGGCATGCTGCGCTTTCTACCGATTGAACGCACCAACTCCATCGTGGCGATTTCCTCGCAACCACACTACCTGCGCGAAGTGGGAAGCTGGATCGAAGCCATCGATCAGGGCGGTGGCAACGAGCCGCAAATGTACGTGTATGACGTGCGCAACATGAAAGCTACCGACCTGGCCAAGTATCTGCGACAGATTTACGGCAATGCAAAAATCAACGATGAACCCACCGCCCAGGTCGCTCCTGGTTTGCGAACCATAACCTTGTCGAGCAATGAGTTTGGTAGCGGCATGGGGGGGGGTGAGGCTTCAGCCATCGCAAGCCTCAGCGGCGTAAGCGGCACCCACCAGTCGGACGATAACGCTGATCTGGCCCCACCGCCTGAAGATGAATCCGAGCCCAACAGCGAACCCACGCAAGACGAAACGAGCGCGACGGCCAGCGAAACATTCGATAACTCAGTCAGAATTACCGCGCAAAAGAGCAGTAACCAATTGCTGGTACGCAGCCGCCCCGCGCAATGGGCAGAAATAGAGTCAGCCATACAGCGCCTTGATACGCCCCCCCTGCAAGTACAGATAGAAACACGCATTCTCGAAGTCAATTTGAGGGGCTCTCTGGAAATGGGCGTTCAATGGTATCTGGGAAATTTGGCGGCCAATTCAACGACGCCAGATATTCAAAACGCATCCGGGAGCCAAGGCGCATTGGGTGCTGGCGGTTTAGGCGTAGGCACATCGTCACTGTTTTATTCATTTGTCAGCAACAACTTCCAAGTCGCCCTGCGGGCACTGGAAACCAGCGGCAACACCAAAGTACTCTCGGCCCCCTCGTTGGTGGTGATGAACAATCAGCCGGCACAAATCCAGGTGGGCAACAATATCCCGATCAGCCAGACCACCATCAATACCGGCTCCAGTGCCATACAGACCAGCTCAGTGCAGTATGAGCAAACAGGGGTGATCCTCAGCGTGGTGCCTCGGATCAATCAGGGTGGGTTGGTCTACATGGACATTCAGCAACAAGTCAGCGACGCAACGACTCCCACGACCGCCGCAAGTGCTACAG
>NZ_VBVZ01000008.1 GCF_005863185.1 Pseudomonas edaphica | reverse complement strand
TCATAATTTCGTTAGCAAGGCAACAAAAACGGGCCGTCACTGTAACGACGGCCCTGGATAATGGCAATCAACCCTTGGTCGGGTTAATCCTCGATGGGGGTCAACGCAACGCGCAAGGCGGCGATGGCAGCATCACGCGACGTTTCGTCGGCAAATTCAGCGCTGTCGGCCACGGCAGCACCGTCCAGCCATACGCTGAAGCCTGTGGCCTCAGTGCGTACGTCCAGCGCGTCGCCGCTTTGCAGTTGCTTGGTCACTGCGCCCGCCGCTTTGCCGTCGGCAAAGTTGCGCGACAACAGCAATTGCTCGCCATCGGCCGACAGCAGGCGGAAGCGGAAGCTGCCGTCGTCTTCACGGAAGCTCACGAAGCGCGCAGCCTTCGCGGCTTTCTTCTTGGCCGCCACCGGCGCGGCGGCCTGGTTGACGAACGAGCGCAGGCCCACGGCTTCACGCAGCTCGGCAAGGAACGGCGCGGCCACGGCGCGGGCTTTCTTGGCGCCGATCAGCAGCAGGTCTTCCATGTCCGAGGGGCGCGACATCAACTGGTGGTAACGCTCACGCGGCTCGCTCAGTTGGCTGTCGAGCAGTTGGAACAGGCGGCTCTTCGCCTCGCCCCAGCCCAGGCCTTGCAGCAGATCGGCGCGGAACTCTTGTTCCTGAGCCTTGCTGGCAAACGCCTGGAACAAGGTGAACAGATGCGAATTGTCCGGGTCCTTGGCTTCGCCGGGCGCACGCGAGTCGGTGACGATCCGCGAGATCGCGTCTTTCATGTCCTTGGCGCTGGTGAACAACGGGATGGTGTTGTCGTAGCTCTTGGACATCTTGCGGCCATCGAGGCCTGGCAAAGTGGCGACGCTTTCTTCGATCAACGCCTCAGGCATGGTGAAGAATTCTTTACCGTTGCCGAACAGGTGGTTGAAACGCTGGCCGATGTCGCGGGCCATTTCCACGTGCTGGATCTGGTCACGGCCGACCGGCACCTTGTGCGCGTTGAACATCAGGATGTCCGCCGCCATCAGCACCGGGTAGCTGTACAGGCCCATGCTGATGCCAGCGTCCGGGGCTTCGCCGGCTTCAACGTTCTTGTCCACCGAGGCCTTGTAGGCATGGGCGCGGTTGAGCAGGCCCTTGGCGGCAACACAGGTCAGCAGCCAGGTCAGTTCTGGGATTTCCGGGATGTCGGACTGGCGATAGAAGGTCACCCGGTTCACATCCAGGCCACCGGCCAGCCAGGTCGCGGCGATTTCCATGCGCGAGCGCTGGATGCGCTGCGGGTCATCGCACTTGATCAGGGCGTGGTAGTCGGCCAGGAAGTAAAAGGAATCGGCATTCGCGTCCTGGCTGGCGAGGATCGCAGGGCGGATCGCACCGGCGTAGTTGCCCAGGTGCGGCGTGCCGGTGGTGGTGATGCCGGTGAGGATACGGGTACGAGTCGTCATGGGTAATCGCTTATCAGACTGCTATCAATTCGAGAGGCGCGGCAGCACCAGATCCTTGAGATCGGTGAGCTTGCCATGAAAAAAGTGTCCGCATTCTGCCACTTTCAGCAGCTCATGGGGGCGTTTCAGGGCGGCGGACCAGTCGTACACGGTCTGTGGGTCGACCACTTCGTCGGTTTCCGGCTGGATCAGGGTTAACGGGCAGCCTTGGGGCAGCACGTCGCTATCGCGCAGGCGCATCACCGCAGCGGCAACCATGAACAGGTGCGCAAGCTTTTCGCCCTTGGCTTCCAGGCGGCCGCCGAGACTGGCTGCAACATAACCGCCGAACGAAAACCCGAGCAGGGTGATCGGCAGCTCGGGGTGCTTTTCCCGCAGCCAGGTGGCCGCCGCTTCGGCATCGTCCACTTCACCGGTGGCCATGTCGTGAGTACCGGCGCTCGCGCCGACGCCACGGTAATTGAAACGTAAAGTAATCAAACCAGCATCGCGGGCAGTGCGTTGCAGGGTCGAAACGACTTTATTGAGCATGGTCCCGCCTTGCACCGGGTTAGGGTGGCAGATCAGCGCCAGGCCACGTGGCTCGGGGTGATCCAGGTACAAGGCTTCCAATTGGCCCACCGGGCCAGCGATCAAAACGGGGGTTTCACGCATGAGCAAGGAATGAACTCCGTGACCTCTCAAAGGGTCGACTCGTCTAGCTAAAAGTCTGTGCATGGCATCATTGCGAGCTTAATCGCGGTATACAGCGCAGGTTTGAGCCGTTAACGTAAAGCAAAGCCGTTTATAGAGGAAGGACTCGTGGAACACTCGCTCTTAGTTTGGTTGTTGCCGACTCTTGCCCTGGTTGCCGGTGTCGCCATTGGATTCCTGGTTGCCCGCCTGCTGCCGAATGCCGCGCCTAACCGCACGCAGCGTCAGCTGGATGACATTCAGGAACGTTTTGACAGTTATCAGAACGAGGTTGTTACCCACTTCAACAGCACCGCGACCCTGGTCAAGAAGCTCACCCAGAGCTACCAGGAAGTACAGGATCATCTCGCCGATGGCGCCAACCGCCTCGCCCTCGACGACATCACCCGCCAGCGCCTGCTGGCCGCGTTGCATTCCGATGCACCGCAAGCCCCACGGGAGCGCCTGACGCCACCGCGGGAAAACCAGGAGCCGCCACGGGACTACGCGCCAAAAACGCCGAACGCCCCAGGCATGCTGGATGAGCATTACGGTTTGAAGAAGTAAGTTTTTTCAAACACTAAAAAGCCCGGCTGATCGATGATCAGCCGGGCTTTTTTGTGGGCCTCAATCAAGCAGGCGACACCGGTCAACTGTGGGAGCTGGCTTGCCTGCGATAGCGGTGTATCAGCAAAGCTTCCATTGCCTGACACACCGCCATCGCGGGCAAGCCCGACTCCCACATTGACCGCGTAAGACCTTAAGCCGGTTGTTGCTCCTGCAACAGCCCACCCTCAATCCGCACATGCCGCCCATGAAAACGCTTGAGGCTGCTGCGATGGCCGACACTGACGATGCTCAGACCCGGCAGTTCATCGATCAGCGCTTGATACAGGTTCGCTTCATCCTCTTCATCCATCGCCGAGGTGGCTTCGTCCATGTACAGCCACTGCGGCGCGAACAATAAGGCACGCGCAAAGGCCAGACGTTGCTGCTCACCGGGCGAGAGCATGCGTTGCCAATGGTTGGCCTCATCCAGACGGCTGACCAGATGCGGCAAGCGGCAAGTTTCCAGGACCTGTGCATAACGTTCGGCCGGGTAGGTGCTGTCGTCTTGTGGATAACTCAACACGGCCTTCAGGCTGCCAATCGGCAAGTAAGGCTTTTGCGGCAGGAACAGATAACGCGCCGCCGGCAGGCAAATGCTGCCGTGGCCCGCCGGCCACAAGTCACCCATGGCGCGCAGCAATGTACTTTTACCGCTACCGGAACGCCCACTGAGCATCACGCGCTGGCCAGGCTCTACCGTCATGTCGGCATCGGTGAGCAGGTGGCGGCCGTCGGCCAGGTCCATGCCCAGGTCTTTGACCACCAGTTGCTCGCCTTGCGGGCGCACATCGATGGCCGGAGCACGTTGTTCGTTGCGGCTCATGGCCTCATGAAAACTCAGCAGACGGTCACTGCTGGCACGCCAGCTGGCGAGGTCGGAGTAAGCGGTGATAAACCAGCTGAAGTTGCCCTGCACATTGCCGAACGCCGAGTTGATTTGCATCAGCTCGCCCAGTTCGATCTTGCCGGCGAAATAGCGCGGTGCCGCCACGATAAATGCAAAGACAACCGCGATCTGCTCATAGCCTGCGGTGAAGAATGTCAGGCGCTTGGACACCTTCATGATGTCCCAATAGTTGTGCCAGACCTTGCCGAACCGCGCACTCAAACGTTGATTCTCGTTTGACTCGCCATTGTACAAAGCAATGCTTTCGGCATTTTCCCGCACGCGCACCATGGAGAAACGCAAGTCTGCTTCGAACCGTTGCTGCTGGTTGCTAAGGCCGATCAAACGACGGCCGATCAGGTGCGTCAGCCAACTGCCGACGGCGGCATACAGCAATGCGCACCAGAACATGTAGCCGGGGATGGTGATACCGAACACTTCGATGCTGCCCGACACGCCCCACAAGATAATCGAGAACGACACCAGACTGACCACATTGCGCAGCAGGCCCAAACCCAGAGCTAATGTGTTCAAGGTAAAGCTATTGAGGTCTTCGGAAATCCGCTGGTCCGGGTTATCGGTGTAGCCGCCCTGCTCCAACTGGTAGTAGTTCTTGTTGTTAAGCCAGCGTGCAAAGTGCTTTTCGGTGAGCCACGCGCGCCAGCGAATGGTCAACATCTGGGTCAGATAGAGGCGGTAGACCGCGCCGAGAATAGCCACTGCAGCGATGCCGCAGAAATAGATGATCTGTTGCCAGAAGGCCGCAGTGTCCTTTTTTTCCAGGGCGTTGTAGAAATCCTTGTACCAGTGGTTAAGCCACACGGAAATCGCCACGCTGAACAGCGTCAGACCAATCACCACAGCCAGCAACAACCAGGCCTTGCCCTTCTCTTCACTACGCCAATACGGTGTGATCATCGCCCAGGTTCGGCGCAAGAATTGCCCACGCACCGCGTCGTTGACCGCGGAATACTCAGCGTTCTGATTCATCGTTCAGGCTCTGTAAGAAAATGTGACAGGCGTTTGAACCGATCATAGACGATCGGTTCAGCGCGCTGTGCAGCCTGAAGCAGATTGTTCAGACTTTGTTCAGCGCCGTACAGGACGCTTCTGCAGCTTGCGTTGCAGGGTGCGACGGTGCATGCCCAGGGCACGGGCAGTGGCGGAGATATTGCCTTCGTGTTCGGTGAGCACGCGCTGGATGTGTTCCCACTGCAGGCGGTCCACCGACATCGGGTTTTCCGGCACCAGGGTATCGAGGTCGGCGTGCTCTGAGAGCAACGCAGCCAGCACGTCGTCGGCATCCGCCGGCTTGCACAGGTAGTTGCAGGCGCCGCGCTTGATGGCCTCAACGGCGGTGGCGATGCTGGAGTAGCCGGTGAGGATCACCACGCGCATTTCCGGGTCGAGCTCCAGCAGCTTGGGCAGCAGCACCAGGCCGGAGTCGCCATCCATTTTCAGGTCGAGCGCGGCGTAGTCCGGCAGGTCGGCCTGGGCGATGGTCAGGCCTTCTTCAGCCGAACCTGCGGTGCTCACGCGAAAGCCACGACGGCTCATGGCGCGCGCCATCACGCGGGTAAAGGTGGCGTCGTCATCTACCAGCAACAGGTGCGGCAGTTCTTCGCCTTCGACTTGGATCTCGTCACTCATCGATATCTCCTCGTGCGACACGGGGCAGGCGCAGCTCGGTGAGCGTGCCACCTTCCTCATGACTATAGAGCTTCACTGAGCCGCCCGCGCGGGTCACGCTGGCCTTGCTCAAAAACAGGCCGAGGCCGAAGCCTTTGCCCTTGGTGGTAAAGAAGGGTTTGCCGATCTGTTCGGCAATGGCCAGCGGCACGCCCGCGCCGTGGTCACGAATGCTGATGGTGACGTTTTCCGCGTCCCAGTCCAGCTGCACGCCCAAGCCTTCGGGGCAAGCGTCGGCGGCGTTGTTCAGCAGGTTGAGCAAGGCCTGGGTCAGGTCCGGCGGCGGCGCCATGCGCGGCACACTGCCCTGCCCTAATAGATGAAAACGGTAACTGGCTTCGGGGCGCATCAGGTGCCAGCGATTCAGGGCTTCGTCGAGCCACTGGGTCACGTCCTGCATCTCCACCGCCAGGCGGCGATTGGCTTCGGCGGCGCGCACCAGTTGTTGCAAGGTCTGCTTGCATTGCTTGACCTGTTCGCGCAGCACGCCGAGATCTTCTTGCAACACCGGGTCGTGATGGTCCTGGGTCATTTCGTTAAGCAGCACGCTCATGGTCGCCAGTGGTGTGCCCAACTCGTGGGCGGCACCCGCGGCCTGGGTGGCGACGGCCAGCAATTGCTGGTCGCGCAGGCCTTCTTCGCGGCGTATGGCGCGCAGTTCTTCCTGACGGCGCAGTTCTTCGGCCATGCGTGCAGCGAAGAACGTGATCACTGCAGCAGACAGCGCGAAGCTCAGCCACATCCCGTAGATCTGCAGGTTTTCACGGGCGATGGGAAAGGTTTGCAACGGATAGAACTGCGCCAGCAGCAAGGTATAGAGCGTCAGCGCAATACCCGACAGCACTACCGAATAGCGCCATGGCAAGGTCACGGCGGCGATGGTCAGTGGCACCAGGTAGTAAGAAACAAACGGGTTGGTGGAACCACCAGAGAAATAAAGCAACACACTGTGGATAAACAGATCGCAGGCCAACTGGAGTGCGTATTCCAACTCGGTCACAGGCCACGTGGTACGCAGGCGGATGGCCGTGAACGCGCACAGCACAGTGGAAAACGCCAGGGTCACACCCAGTTGCAGCCACGGCAGCGGCAGCAGGTCGAACCAATAGGCAAGCCCGACGGAGCCGGCCTGTGCGGCCAGTACCAGGGTGCGGATGAACGTCAGGCGCCAGAGGTTCTGGCGTGTGGCGGAAGTCAGTTTTACGGCGGCGAGCATGAGCTCTCCCGGTGAGCGCTGCAGGCGGATCGGCACGAGTATAAACGAAGCAGACCCGCTGGCACGGCGCGTGTGGCTCTTTGACGCAGGCCGGCCAAACGACCGTTCGTCGGCGCCATCACAACTTGTAGCGAATGTGTAAACCCGAAGAACCCGATACCACCGTCTACAGTCATACCCGATACGAACACCTTAAGGAGCTTCCATGTCTCGTTTCACTCGCAGTGCAGCTGTTATCACCCTGGGCGTCGCCACCCTTGCCAGCCTCCCCGCTTTGGCAGCCGAAGGGCTGAACTACAACCAGATTTCCCTGCGCGCCGAGGTCAGCCAGGAGGTTGCCCGCGACAAGATGATCGTCACGCTGTACACCGAATCGCAAAATGCCGACCCGGCCAAGCTTGCTGCCGAAATCACCAACACCATGAACAAGGCGTTGGGCCAGGCACGTGAAGTCAAAGCCGTAACCCTGCGCCAAGGCAGCCGCAACAGCTACCCGATCTACGACAGCAAGAACCAGAAGATCACCGGTTGGCGCGAACGCGCCGAACTGCGTCTGGAAAGCGCCGACTTCCCGGCACTGTCCAAACTCACTGGCGAGCTGTTGAACACCCTGAAAATGGAAAACATGGACTTCGCCATCGCCGACACCACGCGCAAGGCCAGCGAAGATGCGTTGCTCAAGGATGCGGTCGCCGCGTTCAAGGCCCGTGCCCAGCTCGCAACTGACGCGTTGGGTGGCAAGGGCTACAAGATCGTCAACCTGAACTTCAACACCAATGGTTACCCGATGCCTTACGCCCGCAATGGCGGGATGATGATGAAGGCGGCCATGGCGGATTCGGCGCCAACGCCAGAAGTAGAAGCCGGCACCAGCCAGGTCAACATGAGCGCTGATGGGGTGATTGAGGTCTTGCACTAAACCCTTTGCGATATTAGAAACGGCGCAGCCTGACAGGCTGCGCTTTTTTTTGACCGCGCTTATGTCGCCCAACAGCCCCACACCGACATCGCAAAATCACAACTCACATCGCCGCGCTCGAACGCCATACAGCAACATTTCATTAACGACGACCGTAAAATTTCAAGTGGAAAGCTTTCCCACTCAAACTGCCATGCAACAGTTGACAGTACCTTCATGTAAAACTTTTCTTCTGCACAGTCGGAATAAGTTTAAGCATCAACTTTACGTGCTCAACCAGGGTGTAAAGTGGAACTCGACGCGTCCAGCCCCCCACTGAGTGATCATCACTGCTGCCTTAACTTAACAAGCAACGTGTTTATTCGACGTTCTCTGTGCGATGCCTGCTATTGCACCGCAGCGTAAACTTGCGGCCGCCTGCTGCCCAGTGAGGATCGACAGTTAAGTTCACAACCCACTCAGTAAATCGAGCCGACCATGCAAACAATGGCACCCTCTTCGCTGCACGCTTGCGCTACACCAACTACTCCCTTGGATTCAAACTATCCAGAACAAGCACACATGGGCAATCGCGTCACTCGCGATCTATCCCCTCCGGATAGAAATTCAAGAGGTTTACCGAGGGGCCAGCCGTTTTATCGCGGTGGGTTTCATGGACACTCGCCCTTCGACGATCTTAAACCGGGTAATATCCCGGGAGTCATTTATGGATGGAGCGTCACTCCACCCGCGGCGAACGCCTCCCTGCAAGAACGGGAGGCACGTATGGGTGACTATGCGGATCGCGTAAGGTGGAAGTTAAAGCTTGTGGAACACGGTAGCGAAGGCGAAAGGAATATTAAATTCCAAGATGCCCGTCAATACATGGAACCCGCAGGTTACTTCAGTGGCGGTTTGCTGGCAGCCGGGTATGACCCGCATGAAACAATCACGGTGACGTTCACCGCTTACACCAAGGAGCTTAATGGTGCTTCTCACCTGACCAGCAAAGACGAGCGCACCTACTTTGCATGGGAGATTGCAGCCGGAGCCCTTAAGCACGATAGGCCCGCGGGAGGCGGCGTGATTAATGCCCAAAGCATGCAAATCAGGCCAGAAGACCGAAATAAAATTAACGACTTGGAGTCGATGGGCGCCAAGCTTCAGCATCATTGGAAAAACGAGATAATCAAGCCCATGGCGGATCATTCGGGCGCACTGGCGAAGCGCTCAGGGTTGGCCGATGCCTATGTAGTGCGGGGCACCTTGCACAGTCTGCGCAACGACGAGGAAAGTTATAAGGCGCTCGGGGCTGAGGCACAAGAAGCCATCGACCGAACACTAGACAAAAACGGCAACGTGGTTATTCCAAATATCTACGGCTATCCGCTCGCCGGGTATGCGTTTATCCCTTACAAAAACTACCATGGCGATTATGATCACCGGCCCAATAGAGGCCTGATGATTGACTTGAAGAACGGCAAGGTCAGTAAAATAGACGGCGATAATGAATTTGCCAGTTGGGCAAAAGAAAACCGCAATGAGTTGCTACGGAGTTTCAACTCCAAGGACAGGCAGGGCGGCCAAAATACTCATTGGCCCCCGGCGGGCGATGTACTCGAAAATTTGATTATCGGTAAAGGTGCCACCTACCCGGGGCGTGCCGGTAAAACCAGCGAAAAAGTTGTACCGGTGGAGGAGACTTTTAATTATACCCAGTCGCGAAATTCACACTATTATTTAAAGTTTGGAAGCCTTAACTCCGGTATTGCCCACGCCTATCAGGAGATGAACACCAAAAATGCAAAATCGGACGATCAGACGCAGGTGTTTGGTGCCTCGAAGCAATCGTGGAAGGCCGCGAAAGAGGCGTGGGGCAATACCTTCGGTTACGTCCCCGTTGTCGGCAATACGGGCAATATCGTATTTGGCATTCATGACGCCGCCACGGGTATGACAGCCAGCGATCGCGTTGGCGGCACTGCTGCCGCGGTGATATCTACCCTGCAACTCGCGCACGAAGTTGCACAAATTGGGACGGATGCTGGGTTGGGTGAAGCCCCCATCGGGCCTACTACCGCGGGCAGCGAAGTTTACGGCTGGAAATACAATGAGCAGACCAAGAGTTTTAATTTTGAGCGAAACATAAAAGTGTCGAGCGAAAGCGATATACACCCCGCCACCAACGCCGCGCCAAACGAACCGAGTACGCCACCGGCCATTGAAACAGAAGGCGTGCCCCCGACAATCGAAGCGCAAAACAGTAAACGTTCGATTCTAAGGTCCATTGAAGACTTACCGACCGGCGAGGCTCTTTTTTCTACGCCTGAAAAAAACGTAATTCTGAGTGGAGAACTCAATGACCTAAACGCCCTTGACAAAAAACTCTACACATTTACCGATTTCAACAAAAAAGGCAGTGCAGAACGACTCAACATACTCGTCCATGGGAGCGTCGACCCTGCTACTGGTATCGCGAAAGTTTCATATGCCGGAAAACTCCATACGCCCGAAGAGCTACTTCAGACACTTAAAGACGCAGGCATTCACCCGGAGACGTTTGACAATATACGGCTGCTGACATGTGACTCTGCAAGTGGTGGAGATGCCTCCTTCGCGGCTGAGTTTCAGAGGCTCATACAGCGCCCTGTCAAAGGCTATCGTGGCACGCTCACAGGCAACCTCGTGCCGGAAGAAATAAATGCCGCGATTGAAAAAGTAGAAAAAGAATATTTGAAAGCCCTAAAACAAACTCAGAACTCCCCGCTGACTGATGCCGATAGGGCATTGGCCAGAGACGAAGCTGAAAAATACGTCGCCAAAGAATTGGCGAAAACCATAAACTTCAAACCCGTAAAGAAAAATCCCTATTGGAATCCGTTTTCATGGTGGGCATTTACTTATAAGCCAATGACCTTCCCACAACCATAACAGCGAGAACCTGCCGAAGGGCATCATCTGACTGCATTAAGTGAACCAGAGTCTCTACCTGATAACCCTGAACGGCGGTAACCTCGGTGACCGTCGCTTCCGTTTGGGCAGCTTTTATATGCCCACCACTTCAGGGGTCTCCATGGAAAGAATCACCTTAAAACCGTTGCTCCTTGCCGCCGGCCTCCTGGCCTTGATGCCGACCGCTCAGGCGGCGACTACCCTGGTCTACTGCTCCGAAGCCAGCCCCGCCGGCTTCGACCCCAGCCAGTACACCAGCGGCACCGATTTCGATGCCTCAGCCGAAACCGTCTTTAACCGCCTGACCCAGTTCAAGCGCGGTGGCACCGAGGTAGAGCCTGGCCTTGCAACAAGCTGGGAGGTCTCCAAAGACGGCCTGACCTACACCTTCCACCTGCGCGATGGCGTCAAATTCCACACCACCGACTACTTCACCCCTACCCGTGACTTCAATGCGGATGATGTGCTGTTCACGTTCAATCGCTTGCTCGATGCCAACAGCCCGTTCCGCAAGGCTTACCCGTCAGAATCGCCTTACTTCACCGACATGGGTTTGAACACCACGATCAAAAACGTCGAGAAACTCGACAACCACACCGTGCAGTTCAACCTGAACAATGTCGATGCCTCGTTCGTACAGAACCTGGCCATGAGCTTCGCTTCGGTGCAATCAGCCGAATACGCCGCTCAATTGCTCAAAGAAGGCAAAGCCGAAGAGATCAACCAGAAGCCGGTGGGCACAGGCCCGTTTGTGTTCAAGCGCTACCAGAAAGATTCGCAGATTCGCTACGTGGCCAATAAGCAGTATTGGAAGCCCGAGGATGTGAAGCTCGACAATCTGGTATTCGCCATCACCCCGGACGCCGCCGCGCGCCTGCAGAAACTCAAGGCCGGTGAATGCCAGGTCAGCGGTTACCCGCGTCCGTCCGACATTGAAATAATGAAACAAGACCCCAACCTGCGCGTGCTGCAACAGGCCGGTTTCAACTTGGGTTTCCTGGCCTATAACGTGACGCATCCGCCGCTGGACCAGCTCAAAGTGCGCCAGGCGATGGACATGGCCATCGACAAGCCCGCGATCATCAAGGCCGTTTACCAGAGCGCCGGACAATTGGCGCAGAACGCACTGCCACCGGCGCAGTGGTCTTATGACCCCACTATCAAGGATGCGCCGTACGATCCGACCAAGGCCCGGGCGCTACTAAAAGAAGCAGGGGTTGCACCAGGTACCACCATCAATTTGTGGGCCATGACGGTACAGCGCGCTTCAAACCCCAACGCACGCATGTCGGCACAAATGATCCAGCAGGATTGGGCGAAGGTCGGTATCAAGGCCAACATAATCAGCTACGAATGGGGCGAATACATCAAGCGCGCCAAAAATGGCGAGCATGACGCCATGATTTATGGCTGGACCGGCGACAACGGCGACCCGGATAACTGGCTCGGCGTGCTCTACAGTTGTGCCGCCGTCAAGGGCAGTAACTACGCCAAATGGTGTAACCCGGCCTACGACAAGCTGGTGCAACAGGCCAAGGTCAGCAACGACCGCGAGCAACGCATCAAGTGGTATCAACAGGCGCAAAAAATACTTAAGGAACAAGTACCTATAACGCCTATTGCGAACTCGACGGTTTTCCAGCCACTGCGTAAGGAAGTGCAAAACTTCAAGATCAGCCCGTTTGGGCTTACGCCGTTCTATGGCGTCAGTCTAGATAAGTAACATCATCGCCCCAACCGAGTGCGCCAGACGCCTCGGCTGGGCCTTTTTGGTGCGCAAAATGCACCGAAAAAACCCTCTATATATATGCATTTATGTACAAACTTTCATAAATGCGACATTCCTGTACGTTCGTACCACAGTTTGCCTCTCGCAACGGTTCAGCATCTTGCAATGGGTATGGCCCCTGCATAAGTATCCGCAGGCCGACTCACGAGGTCGCCCTCACCACCAAAAATGACAACAAATCATGAGGCCAACATGCTTAAACACGCAGTCCTTCCGCTTTTAGTGAGTGCTGGCCTTATGGCCGCAGCTCCATTCGCCCAAGCGGCGACTAACCTGGTGTTCTGCTCCGAAGGGAGCCCGGCCGGTTTCGACCCAGGCCAGTACACCACCGGAACAGACTTCGATGCCTCGGCCGAAACCATGTTCAACCGTCTGACCCAGTTCGAACGCGGCGGCACTGCTGTGATTCCTGGGCTGGCCACCAGCTGGGACGTTTCCCCGGATGGCCTGACGTACACCTTCCACCTGCGTGATGGCGTGAAGTTCCACACCACCTCGTACTTCAAGCCGACCCGTACCTTCAATGCTGATGACGTGCTGTTCACGTTCAACCGCATGATCAATAAGGACGACCCGTTTCGCAAAGCCTACCCCACCGAGTTCCCGTACTTCACGGACATGGGGATGGACACCAACATCAAGAACATCGAGAAAGTCGATGACCACACCGTCAAGTTCACCCTTGGCACTGTGGACGCCGCTTTCATCCAGAACCTGGCAATGAGCTTCGCGTCGATCCAGTCGGCTGAATACGCCGCCCAACTGTTGAAAGAAGGCAAGGCACAGGACATCAACCAGAAGCCAATCGGCACTGGCCCGTTCGTGTTCAAGAGCTACCAGAAAGACTCCAACATCCGTTACACCGGCAACAAGGATTACTGGAAGCCTGAAGACGTGAAGATCGACAACCTGATCTTCGCCATCACCACTGACCCGTCGGTGCGTATCCAGAAGCTGAAGAAAAACGAATGCCAGGTGACCCTGTTCCCGCGTCCAGCCGACCTCAAGGCGCTGGGTGAAGACAAGGACCTGAAACTGCCGCACCAGGCCGGTTTCAACCTGGGTTACATCGCTTACAACGTTATGCCGGTGCTCAAGGGCCAGACCGCCGCCAACCCACTGTCTGACCTGCGTGTACGTGAAGCGCTGGACATGTCGGTGAACAAGCAGCAGATCATCGACTCCGTGTACCAGGGCGCAGGCCAACTGGCCGTCAACGCCATGCCGCCGACCCAGTGGTCCTACGACACCACCATCAAGGATGCCCCGCATGATGTGACCAAAGCCAAGGCTTTGCTCAAGGAAGCGGGCGTCAAGGAAGGCACCGAAATCACCCTGTGGGCCATGCCGGTTCAACGTCCGTACAACCCGAACGCCAAGCTGATGGCCGAGATGCTGCAGAACGACTGGAAACAGATCGGCCTGAAGGTCAACATTGTCAGCTACGAGTGGGGCGAGTACATCAAGCGTTCCAAAGGCGGCGAGAACCAGGCCATGATCATTGGCTGGAGCGGTGACAATGGTGACCCTGACAACTGGCTGAACGTGCTGTTCGGCTGCGACTCGCTGTCCGGTAACAACTTCTCCAAATGGTGCGACAAGAAATTCGACGGCATCGTCAAAGAAGCCAAAGCCACATCGGATGTCGCCAAACGCACCGAGCTGTACAAGCAGGCGCAACATATCCTCAAAGATGCAGTCCCGATGACACCTATCGCGCACTCGACGGTGTATCAACCCATGCGCAACACCGTGCAGGACTTCAAGATCAGCCCGTTTGGCTTGAACTCCTTCTACGGCGTTAGCGTAAGCGGCAAGTAAGGCTCAGTAGCGGCGACGTTTCATAACGTCGCCGTTATTGCATCCGCCCAGACCGTAGGAAACAGACCACATCCGCAACATTGCCGTCCTACAGCAATGAACTGCGACATGTGCATCCGTTGCCTACAAGGTCAATCCGTTTTGGCGCATTTACTGCAAGCTCCGCGACCCATACCGTCGTAGGACAGCAGAGGCTCCAACCTAGGAAAGGCACTTGCTGTATGTGGGATCAGTGATGTCTCCCAGGCCTGACGCCTGGGTGATTGTTCGCTGGTGACAACAACAAACAAGGATTGGGATCGTCATGCGCCATACCACTGTTCTATCCGCAATTTTTGGCACCAGCCTGCTGGCTGTGGCCACGATGGGCCAAGCCGCCGAAAAGAAGAGCCTGGTGTTCTGCTCTGAAGGCAGCCCGGCCGGGTTCGACACCGCGCAGTACACCACCGCCACCGACAACGACGCGGCGGAGCCCTTGTACAACCGCCTGGTTGAATTCGAAAAAGGCGCGACTGACGTGGTGCCTGGGCTGGCAACCAAGTGGGATATTTCCGAAGACGGCCTGACTTACACCTTTCACCTGCGTGAAGGGGTGAAGTTCCACAGCAACAAGGAATTCAAGCCGACGCGCGACTTCAACGCCGACGACGTGCTGTTCACCTTCAACCGCATGCTCGACCCTGAATACCCGTTTCGCAAGGCCTACCCCACCGAGTTTCCATACTTCAACGGGATGAGCCTGAACAAGAACATCGCCAAGGTCGAGAAGACCGGCCCTTACACCGTGGTGATGACCCTGAACACGGTTGATGCCGCGTTTGTGCAAAACATCGCCATGAGCTTTGCCTCGATCCTGTCGGCCGAGTACGCCGAACAGTTGCTTAAACAAGGTAAACCCAGCGACATCAACCAGAAGCCGATCGGCACAGGCCCGTTCGTATTCCAGCGCTACCAGAAAGACTCGCAGATCCGTTATGTGGGCAACAAGCAGTACTGGGACCCGAGCCGCGTCAAGCTGGACCAACTGATTTTCGCCATCAACACCGACGCCTCGGTGCGGGTGCAGAAGCTCAAGGCTGGCGAGTGCCAGGTGACCCTGCACCCGCGCCCCGCTGACGTCGACGCGCTCAAGGCCGACCCGAACCTGCAACTGTTGACCAAGCCAGGTTTCAACCTCGGCTACATCGCCTACAACGTGCGCCACAAACCTTTCGACCAGCTCGAAGTGCGCCAGGCGCTGGACATGGCGGTGAACAAGCAAAGCATCCTCAATGCCGTGTACCAGGGCGCGGGCCAACTGGCGGTCAACGCCATGCCGCCGACCCAGTGGTCCTACGACGACAGCATCAAGGACGCCGCCTACAACCCGGAAAAAGCCAAGCAACTGCTCAAGGCCGCCGGCGTTAAAGAAGGCACCGAGATCACCCTGTGGGCCATGCCGGTGCAGCGCCCGTACAACCCCAACGCCAAGCTGATGGCCGAAATGCTGCAAAGCGATTGGGCCAAGATCGGCCTCAAGGTCAAGATCGTCAGCTACGAATGGGGCGAGTACATCAAGCGCACCAAAAACGGCGAGCACGATATCAGCCTGATCGGCTGGACCGGCGACAACGGTGACCCGGACAACTGGCTGGGCACCCTCTACAGCTGCGACGCCATCGGCGGGAACAACTACTCCATGTGGTGTGACCCGGCGTACGACAAGCTGATCAAGCAAGCCAAGGTCGTGACCGACCGCGAACAAAGGACTGTTCTGTACAAACAGGCGCAGCAATTGCTTAAACAGCAAGTGCCAATCACGCCAGTCGCCCACTCGACGGTCAACCAGCCGTTAAGCGCCAAAGTCGAAGGTTTCAAAGTCAGCCCCTTCGGCCGCAACGTGTTCTCGGGCGTCAGTTTCAACCCATAAGAAAATAACCGGATGGTGCGGAGCCAAATCGGCTCCGTAGCAAACGTGCAGCCTTTTGTTGGGATTTATCCTACGGCAAACGTTTGCAATAGCTTGAACGAGTTACACACCCAATAGCCGGTTCACCTAAAAAGACCGGCATTAAAAAGAGAACCAAAGGAGCTCCACCCATGAAACTGAGCAGCAAAGCGCTTCTGGCCCTGGCCATCAGCAGCATCACGGCAACCGCCTTCGCTGAAACCCAGAGCCAGGACTTCGTTCCAACCACATTGGCCGGCACCAGTGCCCAAAGCGAGGCCAAAGGCTTTGTCGACGGCGCAAGCCTGGGCGGTACCACCCGTAACTGGTTCTCCAACGAACAGAAGTTCCGTGGCGGCAAGTTCACCTACCAGAAGCACGGCGAAGCGCGCACTGACGCTTACCGTACCAACTGGGTACAGGGCACCATCCTCAACCTGAGCTCGGGCTTTACCCAAGGCACCGTGGGCGTCGCTACCGAAGTCGCGGCCTACAACGCTCTGGTTCTGGACCGCAGCAAGCGCGACATCAAGGGTGGTTCCAACCGTACCCTGGCCGACTCCAACGGTGATGCAGTCGACCAGTGGAGCAAACTGGGCCTGGCCAACGTGAAGTTCCGTGTGTCGAACACCACCTTGACCGCCGGTCGCCAGAACTTCAGCAGCGGCATCGTCGACACCATCGGCAACCGTGCGCTGCCATCGAGCTTCGAAGGTTTCGCCCTGAACAGCGAAGAATTCAGCAACCTGTCGTTCCAGGGCGCTTACTTCGACCGCGTGTCGCCACGTACCGAACAGAGCCTGTCGAAATTCCGCAGTGAATACGGCAATGGCCAGGAAGCGGATCACGTCTACACCGCCGGCGTGAACTACCAGCCGTTCAAGAGCCTGAAAACCAGCTTCTTTGGCGCTCAAGTCAAAGACTTCTGGAACCAGTACTACTTCGGCGCCACCCACGAACTGGGTGATGCTCAGACCCTGGCCCTGACCACCGGCCTGAACTACTACAAGACCGTCGACGAAGGCAAAAAGTTGATGGGCAAGATCGACAACGACACCTACTCGCTATCGCTGGGCCTGACTCACCAGGCTCACAGCCTGACCTTCTCGTACCAGGAAGTGAACGGTAACGAGTACTTCGACTACCTGCACGAAACCAACGGCATCTACCTGGCCAACTCCCTGACGTCCGACTTTAACGGCCCGAACGAGAAATCGTTCCAGGTCGCTTACGGCCTCAACATGGCCGAATACGGCGTGCCTGGCCTGAAGTTCAACATCTACTCGGCTCGCGGCTGGGGCATCGACGGCACTCACTACACCGGCGACGGCGGCGTGAAAGGCTTCGCTTACAACGGCATCCAGAACCAGGATGGCGAGAAACACCAGGAATACGGCATCGGTACTTCCTACGCCCTGCAGAGCGGCCCACTCAAGGCCACCACCATCCGTGGTACCTACGTGACTCACCGTGCCAGCGCCAACCAGGCTGACGGCAACATCCGTGAGTTCCGCCTGGTCACCACCATCCCGTTCAACATTCTTTAATTAGCGCCAGGTAGACGGCGGGCTCATCACGAGCCCGCCGTCTACGCTTGTCTGGTTTAATCGATTGCAGAGGGCTCTGAATGAAAATGCTCCCGCTACAAGCTGCCATTGCCGCTGCGCTGTTGAGCGTTGCGATCGGCGTTTCAGCCAAACCACTGGTGGTCTGCACCGAAGCCAGCCCGGAAGGTTTTGACCCGGTTCTGTACACCACCGCAGTAACCGCCGACGCCGCCGCTGAAACCATGTTCAACCGCCTGGTGGACTTCAAGCCCGGCACCACCGAAGTTGTACCGGCACTGGCCAAGGCCCTGCCCGAGATCAGCGCTGATGGCCTGACCTACACCTTCCACCTGCGTGACGATGTAAAGTTCCACACCACCGACTACTTCAAACCCACGCGCAACATGAACGCCGACGACGTGCTTTGGAGCTTTCAGCGCCAGCTGGACCCGAATCACCCTTGGCACAACAAGTCTCTCGTGGGCTACCCGTATTTCGAAAGCATGGGCTTCAAGGAACTGCTCAAGAGCGTAGAGAAGACCGACGATCACACCGTCGTCTTTACCCTGACCCGTCCTGAAGCACCTTTCCTTGCCGACCTGGGCATGGCGTTCTCTTCAATCCACTCGAAGGAATACGCTGACCAGTTGCTCAAATCCGGCAAGACCGAAGACCTCAACGCCAAGCCGATCGGCACTGGCCCGTTCGTCTTCATCCGTTACCAGAAAGACGCCCAGGCGCGGTTCAAGGCCAACCCCGACTACTTCCGCGGCAAACCGGCAGTCGACCCGCTGATCCTGGCGATCAGCGTCGACAACAACGTGCGCCTGCAGAAGCTCAAGGCCAACGAATGTCAGATCGCGTTGTTCCCCAAGCCGGATGACATTCCAAGCATCAAGAAAGACCCGAACCTGAAAGTCGATGAACTGGCGGCGATGACCACCAGCTACACCGCACTGAACACCACCCACAAGTACATGAGCGATGCACGGGTGCGTCACGCGATCAACATCGCATTCGACAAGGCCGGCTATACCGAAGCCCTGTTCGGCAAAGGCAATGCCGTGGTGGGCACCGGCCCTTACCCGCCAACCTTGCTGGGTTTCAGTGACAAGCTTAAAAACCCACCCCGTGACCTCGACAAGGCCCGCGCCCTGCTCAAGGAAGCCGGCGTGCCGGAAGGCACCGAGTTCACCCTGTTCACCCGTAACGGTGGCGGCCCGACCAACCCCAACCCGATGCTCGGCGCCCAGCGCATGCAAGCGGATCTGGCGCAGATCGGCCTGAAAGTGAACATCAAAGTGATGGAATGGGGCGAGATGCTCAAGCGTGCCAAAAACGGTGAGCACGATATGGTTTCGGCCGGTTGGGTCGGTGATAACGGCGACCCGGATAACTTCCTCACGCCAAACCTGAGTTGCGATGCAGCGAAAAACGGCGAAAACTACGCCCGCTGGTGTAACAAAGAGTTTCAAGACTTGATCGACAAAGCGCGCGCGATCGCTGAACCCGGCCAGCGCGCTGCGCTCTATGAACAAGCACAGGACGTTTTCGAAAAAGATCAACCATGGCTGCCCATGGCTTACCCGAAATTGTTCACCGCCATGCGCAAGAACGTAGAAGGCTTTACCCAAAGCCCTCTGGGTACAAATAACTTCGCCACCACCCAGGTGAAGTAAATAAGAGAAGACGCTCGGCACCGTCGACATTGACGGTGCCGAACCTGCCTAACCGGCTGATTGAGGTACACAACAAGATGTTTAGTTTTATTGCCCGCCGATTGGGGTTATTGATCCCCACGTTTTTCGGCATCACGTTGCTGACGTTTGCGTTGATTCGCATGATTCCCGGCGACCCCGTAGAAGTCATGATGGGCGAACGCCGTGTCGACCCCGAGATGCACGCACAGGCAATGGAACGCCTTGGCCTGAACAAGCCACTCTATGCGCAATACTTTGACTATGTAGGCAAGCTCGCCCACGGCGACCTCGGCGAATCGCTGCGCACACGCACCAGCGTGTGGACCGAATTCACCGCCCTCTTCCCTGCGTCCCTGGAACTGTCCATGGCCGCCCTGTTGTTCGCCGGTATCCTGGGCCTGTTGGCCGGGGTGATCGCGGCCCTTAAACGAGGATCCCTGTTCGACCATGGGGTGATGGGCATCTCCCTCGCGGGATATTCGATGCCGATCTTCTGGTGGGGCCTGATCCTGATCATGTTCTTCTCGGTGAGCCTGGGCTGGACCCCGGTTTCCGGGCGTATCGACCTGCTCTACGACATCGAGCCGCGCACTGGCTTCATGCTGATCGACACCTTGCTGGCTGACGAGCCGGACGCGTTCTGGGATGCCCTGCACCACCTGATCCTGCCGGCCATCGTGCTCGGCACCATCCCGCTGGCGGTGATTGCGCGCATGACCCGTTCGTCGATGCTCGAAGTACTGCGCGAAGACTACATCCGCACCGCCAAGGCCAAAGGCCTGTCGCCGGCGCGCGTGGTATTCGTGCACGGCCTGCGTAACGCGCTGATCCCGGTACTGACCGTGGTCGGCCTGCAAGTCGGCACCCTGCTGGCCGGTGCGGTCCTGACCGAAACCATCTTCTCGTGGCCCGGCATCGGCAAATGGCTGATCGAAGCCATTGGCGCGCGGGACTACCCGGTGGTGCAAAACGGCATCTTGCTGATCGCCTGCCTGGTGATCATGGTGAACTTCGTGGTGGATATCCTCTACGGCTTCGCCAACCCACGCATCCGTCACCAGCGCTGAGATCATGACCATGAGCACACCTACTCAAGCGGTAGCAGTCGATCAAAGCCTGCTGTACCCGTCCCCGTACAAAGAATTCTGGCAAGCCTTTTCCAAAAACAAAGGCGCGGTTGCCGGCCTGCTGTTTATGTTGCTGATCGTGTTCTGCGCGATTTTCGCCCCGTGGGTTGCGCCACATAACCCCAGCGAGCAATACCGCGACTTCCTGCTCACCCCACCGGCCTGGCTGGAAGGTGGGCAAATACAGTTCCTGTTGGGTACTGACGAGCTGGGCCGTGACCTGCTCTCGCGCCTGATCCAGGGTTCGCGCCTGTCGTTGCTGATCGGCTTGTCGTCGGTGGTGATGTCGCTGATCCCGGGCATCCTGCTGGGCCTGTTCGCCGGTTTCTTCCCACGCGTGCTTGGCCCGACCATCATGCGCTTGATGGACATCATGCTGGCCCTGCCATCGCTGCTGCTGGCTGTTGCCATCGTCGCAATCCTCGGCCCTGGCCTGATCAACACCGTCATCGCCATCGCTATCGTGTCGCTGCCGTCTTATGTCCGTCTGACCCGCGCTGCGGTAATGGGCGAACTGAACCGCGACTACGTGACTGCCGCCCGCCTCGCCGGCGCCGGCCTGCCACGCCTGATGTTCATCACCGTGCTGCCCAACTGCATGGCGCCGCTGATCGTACAGGCCACCTTGAGCTTCTCCTCGGCGATCCTCGATGCTGCGGCCCTGGGCTTCCTTGGCCTTGGCGTACAACCGCCAACCCCTGAGTGGGGCACCATGCTGGCTTCGGCCCGTGACTACATCGAACGCGCCTGGTGGGTGGTGAGCTTGCCTGGTTTGACCATTTTGCTCAGCGTGCTGGCAATCAACTTGATGGGTGACGGCCTGCGCGATGCGCTGGACCCGAAACTCAAGAACGCCGCCTGAGGAGATTCCCATGTCACTGTTAGAAATCAAGAATCTCAACGTGCGCTTCGGCGACAAGACCGCCGTGCCGGTGGTCGATGGCCTCGACATTTCCGTCGACAAAGGCGAAGTACTGGCGATCGTTGGCGAGTCGGGCTCGGGTAAATCCGTGACCATGATGGCGCTGATGGGCCTGATCGAGCACCCCGGTATCGTTACTGCCGACGCGCTGAACTTTGACGGCAAGGACATGCTCAAGCTGAGCAACCGCCAGCGTCGCCAGATCGTCGGCAAAGACCTGGCGATGGTGTTCCAGGACCCGATGACCGCGCTGAACCCCAGCTACACCGTGGGTTTCCAGATCGAAGAAGTGCTGCGCCTGCACCTGAAAATGTCCGGCAAGCAAGCCCGCAAACGCGCTATCGAACTGCTCGAAAAGGTAGAAATCCCAGGCGCCGCCAGCCGTATGGATGCTTACCCGCACCAACTGTCCGGCGGTATGAGCCAGCGCGTGGCAATCGCCATGGCGATTGCCGGCGAGCCGAAGCTGCTGATCGCCGATGAGCCGACCACGGCATTGGACGTGACCATCCAGGCGCAGATCATGGAACTGCTGCTGGCCCTGCAAAAAGAGCAGAACATGGGCCTGGTGCTGATCACTCACGACCTCGCGGTCGTGGCTGAAACCGCCCAGCGCGTGTGCGTGATGTACGCCGGCCAGGCCGTGGAAGTCGGCCAGGTGCCGCAACTGTTCGACATTCCGGCGCACCCGTACAGCGAGGCACTGCTCAAGGCCATTCCCGAGCACAGCCTGGGCGCCACGCGCCTGGCCACGCTGCCGGGTATCGTGCCTGGTCGTTATGACCGCCCGCAGGGTTGCCTGCTGTCGCCACGTTGCCCGTACGTGCAGGAATCCTGCCGTGCCCAGCGCCCCGGCCTTGACCCGAAAAGCAACAGCCTCGCGCGCTGCTTCTACCCCTTGAACCAGGAGGTGGCGTAATGGCCGTCGTTCTTACCGCCCGCGACCTCACCCGTCACTACGAAGTGTCCCGTGGCCTGTTCAAGGGCCATGCACTGGTGCGCGCGCTTAATGGTGTGTCGTTTGAACTGGAAGCCGGCAAGACCCTCGCCGTGGTAGGCGAGTCGGGTTGCGGCAAATCCACCCTGGCCCGTGCGCTCACGCTGATTGAAGAGCCGTCGTCCGGCTCCTTGAAAATCGCCGGCCAGGAAGTCGCCGGCGCCGACAAGGCCCAGCGCAAGCAATTGCGCAAAGACGTGCAGATGGTGTTCCAGAGCCCGTACGCCTCGTTGAACCCGCGCCAGAAGGTCGGTGACCAGCTCGGCGAGCCGCTGCTGATCAATACCAACCTGTCCGCCGCCGAACGCCGCGAGAAAGTGCAGGCCATGATGAAGCAAGTGGGCCTGCGCCCTGAGCATTATCAGCGCTACCCGCACATGTTCTCCGGTGGCCAGCGCCAGCGCATCGCCCTGGCTCGCGCCATGATGTTGCAGCCTAAAGTGCTGGTGGCGGATGAGCCGACCTCGGCGCTGGACGTGTCGATCCAGGCCCAGGTACTCAACCTGTTCATGGACCTGCAGCAGGAATTCAACACCGCCTACGTGTTCATCTCCCACAACCTGGCGGTGGTGCAACACGTCGCCGACGACGTGATGGTGATGTACCTCGGCCGCCCCGTGGAAGTCGGCCCCAAGGAAGACATCTACGCGCGCCCGCTGCACCCCTACACCCAGGCGCTGCTGTCGGCCACCCCGACCATCCACCCGGACCCGAACAAGCCGAAGATCAAGATCGTCGGCGAACTGCCCAACCCGCTAAACCCGCCGCCTGGCTGCGCGTTCCACAAGCGTTGCCCGTATGCCACGGCGCGGTGCAGCAGTGAGGAGCCGCAGTTGCGAGCGTTGGATAACCGTCAGGTGGCTTGCCACTATGCGGAGCAGTTTGTGGCTTAAGCCTTGTAGGGCGAGACAGTGGATCGTTCCCACGCTCTGCGTGGGAACGCCGCCCAGGACGCTCTGCGTCCCGTCGCTCGATTAAGGCGTGACGCAGAGCGTCACAGGATGCATTCCCACGCGGAGCGTGGGAACGATCGACTTAGAGGAGTTCTACCGCCCCACCCGTCGGATTGCGCATCAGTCCGGCAGGCGGGGCTTTTTTTCATCTCGACTCAGGTATCGCTGTCACCTTCAGAGTTGTCATCGTCATCTGGCGGCGCTTGCTGGTCATCATCATCCTTTGAGCCGCCCTGGTCTTCATCACCGGCCTCAGACTCGCTCTTGGCCAACTGCAAACCACCCACCTGCGCCGTCTTCGCCGCCACATAGCCTGGGGCCTGGCTCTGCACAGCCGTACTGGCCCACGCCGAAGAAGCGCCCAGCGATAACATCACCAACACTTTCAGCAACAGCACCAAACGTTGAAAGATAGTCATGGTCGATTTCCGTCCAGTCAGTGAAACACGTGCGCCAGCGTTCGACCGGCGCTGTGAATGAAGCTAGTTCCGTTCTCGGGTTTATGCCAATCAGGACTCACGTATCCTGTCCTCACCGTCATTGTAGGGGTTTTCTTGATATTCCTTGGGCGCGGGCTGAGCCTGGGGCTGCCAGCAGCATCAGCTGGACGGCACGTTGAGTTATACGCAAGGTCGCCTCCGGATCCGTCGGTGAGTGGGTGAAGTATTTGAAAACGCTAGACCGGATGCGGGATTCGCGCCAATGGCCCGGACAGATGAAGATCAAAATGTGGGAGCTGGCTTGCCTGCGATAGCGGTGGGCCAGCCACTGATAGGGTTACTGACAGACCGCCATCGCAGGCAAGCCAGCTCCCACAATGGACCAGCGTCGCGCACACAAAAAAGGGCGAAGCCATGACAGCTTCGCCCTTTGGTGTACCGCACAGACCTTAGTGGTGTTCGCGCGTCGCCCGGAATTTCACATCCGGCCAGCGCTCTTCCATCAGCGCCAGGTTGACCCGCGTCGGTGCCAGGTAGGTCAGGTGGCCACCGCCGTCGATCGCCAGGTTTTCTACGGCCTTGTTGGAGAACTCTTCCAGCTTCTTCTTATCGCTGCAATCGATCCAGCGCGCGGAGTACACGGTGATTGGCTCGTAGGAGCATTCGACCTTGTATTCCTCTTTCAAGCGGCTGGCGACCACATCGAACTGCAGCACACCGACGGCGCCGAGGATGATGTCGTTGCTGCGCTCGGGGAAGAACACTTGGGTGGCACCCTCTTCCGCCAGCTGCTGCAGGCCTTGGCGCAGTTGCTTGGATTTGAGCGGGTCACGCAGGCGTACGCGGCGGAACAGTTCCGGGGCGAAGTGCGGGATGCCGGTGAAGCCCAGGGCTTCGCCTTCGGTGAAGGTGTCGCCGATCTGGATGGTGCCGTGGTTGTGCAAACCGATGATGTCGCCGGCAAACGCCTCTTCCAGCTGCTCACGCTCGGAGGAGAAGAACGTCAGGGCGTCGCCGATGCGCACGTCCTTGCCGGTGCGCACGTGGCGCATCTTCATGCCTTTTTCGTATTTACCGGAGCAGATGCGCATGAAGGCGATACGGTCGCGGTGTTTGGGGTCCATGTTCGCCTGGATCTTGAACACGAAGCCGGTGAATTTCTCTTCGACCGGTTCCACGGTGCGCTCGTTGGCAACCCGGGCCAGGGGTTTCGGCGCCCAGTCCACCACGGCGTCGAGCACGTGGTCGACACCGAAGTTGCCCAGTGCAGTACCGAAGAACACCGGCGTCAGCTGGCCGTCGAGGAATTCCTGCTGGTTGAACTCGTGGCAGGCGCCCTGCACCAGTTCCAGCTGGTCGACAAAACGGTCGTACTCGTCACCCAGGTGGGCGCGGGCTTCGTCCGAGTCGAGCTTCTCGATGATCTTGGTTTCGGTGCGTTCGTGACCGTGGCCAGCGGTGTAGACAATGATGTAGTCGTCGGCCAGGTGGTACACACCCTTGAAGTCGCGGTAGCAGCCGATCGGCCAGGTGATCGGCGCGGCCTTTATCTTCAGGACGGCTTCGATTTCATCCAGCAACTCGATTGGGTCGCGGATATCGCGGTCGAGTTTGTTGATGAAGCTGACGATGGGCGTGTCACGCAGACGGCACACGTCCATCAGCGCGATGGTCCGTGGCTCAACGCCTTTACCGCCGTCGAGGACCATCAAGGCCGAGTCCACCGCGGTGAGGGTGCGGTAGGTGTCTTCGGAGAAGTCTTCGTGGCCGGGGGTGTCGAGCAGGTTGACCATGTGGTCGCGATACGGGAACTGCATGACCGACGTGGTAATGGAAATACCCCGTTGTTTTTCCATTTCCATCCAGTCGGATGTCGCATGGCGGTCGGATTTGCGGGATTTCACCGTGCCGGCCACAGCGATTGCCTTGCCCATCAGCAACAGCTTCTCGGTGATGGTGGTTTTACCGGCATCGGGGTGGGAAATAATGGCGAAAGTGCGGCGTTTCGCGACTTCGGCGGCCTGGTGGGTCATGGGAAATCGCCTGGCAGGTGAGTCAAAAAAGGGCGGCGAGTATAGCGCAAACCCCAGGCACCGGACCACCGTTCACCCGATTGGGGGTGGCTAAATGCTGCCAAGTATGGAACCTTTTAAAAGGTAGAGACGTCCACTCCCCTGCTACCGCACTCGGAACAGGGGCTGAAAAATCAGCAAGTTAGCCTGACGAGGCTGCGCTCATGGCTCGATCGCATACCGCGTTGCCGGTATCGGCGAGCTGCTTTTCGCGAACACATTCGAAGGCAGCCAGCAATGGCATTGCCGCCGGAGAATGTGTTCGCCGACAAAAGAAAAAAAGGAGTCCGCCTGTGGCTATTCGCTATGGCAAAGGGCTGATAGGAGGTGCGGTTGTCGTCGCACTCCTGGCCCTGCTGGTCCACTGGATCGGCATCAACACGATCGAACTGTACCGCGACGATTTGTTGTTTTACCTGCAAGCACACCTGATCCTCGTTCTAGTCTCCATGCTGGCCGCCCTCGTTGTGGGCATCCCCGCCGGCATCCTGCTCAGCCGACCGAACATGGTCGGGCGCGCAGAACGCTTCATGCAGATCTTCAACATCGGCAACACCGTCCCTCCCCTGGCCGTATTGGCCATCGCCCTCGGCGTCCTCGGCATCGGCAGTGGCCCGGCCATCTTCGCGTTGTTCCTCGCCTCGTTGCTGCCCATCGTGCGCAACACCTACGAAGGCCTCAAAAACGTTCAAGGCTCACTCAAAGAAGCTGCCACCGGCATCGGCATGACGCCGCGCCAGGTGCTGTTTCGCGTGGAACTGCCCAACGCCGTGCCGATCATCATCGGCGGCGTGCGCGTGGCCCTGGCGATCAACGTCGGCACCGCCCCGCTGGCGTTCCTGATTGGCGCCAACAGCCTGGGCAGCCTGATTTTCCCCGGCATCGCCCTGAACAATCAGCCGCAACTGCTGCTCGGCGCCGCGTGCACCGCGCTGCTGGCATTGCTGCTCGACGGTCTGGTGACCATGGCCAGCCGCCTCTGGCTGGAACGCGGAGTGCGTGCGTCTTAAGGCTTGGCAAAGGAAATCACATGAAAAAACTGACTTTGATATTGAGCTGCGTCCTGCTGTTTGCAGGCATTGCGCAAGCCGCCGAAAAACCGGTGATTCGCATCGGCGCCCGGGTGTTCACCGAACAGACCCTGCTCGCCGAAATCACTTCCCAGTACCTGCGCACTAAGGGCTACGACACCCGTGTGACCGGCGGCCTGGGCAGTAACCTGGCACGCAGTGCCCAGGAAAGCGGGCAGCTTGATTTAATTTGGGAGTACACCGGCGTGTCGCTGGTGGCTTACAACCATATCGACGAGAAGCTCGACAGCGAACAGTCTTACGCTCGGGTGAAAGAACTCGACGCGAAAAAAGGCCTGGTCTGGCTGTCGCCGTCGAAATTCAGCAACACCTACGCCCTGGCATTGCCGGAGAACGTGGCTAAGGAGTTCCCGCAGGTCAATAGCATCAGCGACCTGACCCAAGCCCTGGCGGAAAAAACCAAGGAAAACCGCCTGGTAGCCCTGGACACCGAGTTCGCCAACCGTTCCGACGGCATGGCCGGCATGGTCAAGCTGTATGACATGAACCTCACGCGTAAAAACACTCGGCAGATGGACGCCGGCCTGGTCTATACCGCGCTGCGTAATGGCCAGGTGTTTGCCGGGTTGGTCTACACCACCGACGGTCGCCTGAATGCCTTCAAATTGAAGCTGCTGGAAGACGACAAGCACTACTTCCCGGACTACACCGCAGCGCCCGTGGTGCGTCAGGTTTATCTCGACGCCCACCCACAATTGGCCGCCGACCTGAAGCCGCTGGCTGCGCTGTTTGACGACGCCACCATGCGCCAGTTGAACGCACGGGTCGACGTCGACCATGAAAGCCCATCCGCCGTGGCCGCAGATTTTCTGCGCCAACATCCCATCAGCCAATAAGAGGAGAAGACATGGAATTCCTGAACGCCTTTTCCCATCTTGATTGGGCACTTGTCCTGCAACTGACCTGGCAGCACATCACCCTGGTCGGCATTGCGGTCATTCTCGCGATTGTCGTCGGCGTGCCCCTCGGCGTGCTGATGACCCGCTTCCCGACCCTGGCCGGCCCGCTGCAAGCCAGCGCCACGGTGCTGCTGACCGTGCCGTCCATCGCGCTGTTCGGCCTGCTGCTGCCGTTCTACTCCAAGTTCGGCCAGGGCCTGGGGCCGATGCCGGCGATTACCGCGGTGTTCCTCTACTCACTGCTGCCGATCATGCGTAACACCTACCTCGCCCTCACGGGCGTGGAGCCGGGTATTCGCGAAGCCGCCAAAGGCATCGGCATGACCTTCGGCCAGCGCCTGCGCATGGTCGAACTGCCGATTGCCGTGCCGGTGATCCTCGCCGGTGTGCGCACCGCCGTGGTGATGAACATTGGTGTAATGACCATCGCCGCCACCATCGGCGCCGGTGGCCTGGGTGTACTTATTCTGGCTTCCATCAGCCGCAGCGACATGTCGATGCTGATCGTTGGCGCCGTGCTGGTCAGTCTCCTGGCCATCTTCGCCGACCTGCTTCTGCAATGGCTGCAACGCTCGCTGACTCCAAAAGGACTGCTCAAATGATCGAACTTCAAAACCTGACCAAGACTTTTCAAAGCAACGGCAAGACTGTCTCCGCCGTGAACGACGTAAGCCTGACCGTCAACGAAGGCGAAATTTGCGTATTCCTCGGCCCGTCGGGCT
>NZ_VBVZ01000089.1 GCF_005863185.1 Pseudomonas edaphica | reverse complement strand
GTGCGCACGTTGGTACGCAGGTACATGGCGAACACCGAGCGCGAGAGGTTGAGCTGTTGGCGCACGGCCACCACTTCGTCGGCGCTCAGGGGGGCCAGGTTGTTGAGATGGACCTTGTGGGTCCGCAGGGTGACTTTGCCTTGGCGTTCTTCGGCCAGGGCGTCGAAGCCTTCGACCAGTTCGGAAAAGATTTCACGTTTCATGATGTGTTCTCGCTTTGATTTCCCTGTCCAGCATGTGTTTTAAGGCTTTCTTGTGATTGGGGGTAAGGTCATCCTGTTCGTGTTTGCCGTACAGGGTGAATAACCAGAACTGCGTGCCGCCCGACCACCAGTAGTAAATGACCCGCAAGCCTCCGCGTTTGCCTTTGTTGCGTCGCTCATCGACGAAACGGACCTTGCGCAACCCGCCGGTTCCCTCGATGACGTCGCCCGCTTGCGGATTCTTCATCAACTCCTGTTGAAAGCCTTGGAATAGCTCGTCACTCAGATAGTCCCTGCGATGCCGTTCAAAGGCCGGCAACTCGATAAATAGAGCATCCATGTTCTGTACGTAGCCTGCGTATAGTGTGGTGGCCCACGCGCCCGGGGTCAAGTGACCTGGCTGTGGGAACTTTCCTAAAACACAATCACCATACGGCTAGGTTCAGCGGCTAGATGCCAGACAAAGAGGTAGAGGAGGAAGGAAATTTCAGCGCACAGGGGAGGGCAAAAGAATTGAAACTCCAGAAACGCAAAACGGCGCCCGAAGGCGCCGTTTCGTTTACTGCATCAAGCTAAGCGATCAAACGCCCAGTACCGCGTGCTGCACCAGGGTGAGCAACGGTTGTGGGTACACGCCCAGGAAGAACGCGAGCAGGGCGATGGCCAGCAGCATCACGCCGCCTGCCTTCTGTTCCCAGTGCAACTCGGCATCCACACGGCGCAGGTTTGGCTCGATCAGGTACAGGGTGACCATCACGCGCAGGTAGTAGAACACGCCGATGGCGCTGCCCAGTACCAACGAGGCAACCAGCCACCATTCATGGGCTTCAACACCGGTAGCAACGATGTAGAACTTGCCGATAAAGCCTGCGGTCAGCGGGATACCGGCCAGGGACAGCATCATCACGGTGAGCACGGCGGTCAGGTACGGACGGCGCCAGAACAGGCCGCGGTATTCGTACAGGGCGTCGGCGTCACGGCCTTTGAACGGCGAGGACATCAGCGTGATCACGCCAAATGCGCCCAGGCTGGTGATCACGTAGGTGACCAGGTACACGCCCATGGCTTCCACGGCCAGGCCTTTGCTCGCCACCAGGGCGATCAGCAGGTAGCCGAAGTGCGCGATGGAGGAGTAACCGAGCAGACGCTTGAGGTTGTTCTGGGTCAGGGCCAGCAAGTTACCGAACAGGATCGACGCAATGGCGATCACGGTCAGCACGGTGCTCAGCACGCCGGTGTTGGCCGCAGGCGAGATCTGGAACAGACGCACCATCACAGCAAACACGGCAACCTTGGACGCGGTGGCCAGGAACGCCGCCACTGGCGCCGGGGCGCCTTCGTAGACGTCCGGGGTCCACAAGTGGAACGGCACCAGGGACAGCTTGAACGCCAGGCCGATCAGCATCATCGCCAGGCCCAGTTGGGCAATCGGCGCAGGCATGTTGGTGGCCGCCAGGGCGTGACCGATACCGGTGAAGCTCAGGTTGCCAGCCTCTGCGTAGAGCAAGGCCATACCGAACAACAGGAACGCGGAACCGGCCGCCGACAGCACCATGTACTTGATGCCGGCTTCCAGCGAGCGCTTGTTGAAGAGGGCGTAGGCCACCAGGCCGTAAGTCGGGATCGACAGCAGTTCCAGGCCGATGAACAAGCCGGCCAGGTGCTGAGCGCTGACCAGCACGATGCCACCGGCCGCAGCCAGCAGAATCAGCAGGTACAGCTCTTCCTTGTTGCCTGGGTAGCCAGTGCCGCCTTCGCCGAGGTAGGCGTGGGCAAGGGTGACGCAGGCCAGGGTGGCAACCAGGATCAACGCGATGTACAGCAGCGCGAAGTCATCGACCATCATCAGCGGGGTCACGGCCAATGGCGCGACCTTGAGTGCCGGAATGATCGACAGCAGGGCCAGGTTAAGACCGGCACACGACAGCAGGAACGTTTGCGAGTGATTGCGGCGCCAGGCGATTGCCAGCATCACCGCCACAACGGTGAGGCTGGTAATCAGCAGCGGCGCAAGCGCGATAAAGTGTTGGATCGTGAATTCCATAGCGCTCTTACCGGGCCGAAGCGAGTTGAGAGAAGGCGGTGCCGATCCACTGCTGCACGCCATGCATCGTCGCGGCAGAAGTGTCCAGGAACGGTTGCGGGTACACACCGATGTAGATCAGCAGCACCGCAAGGCCGAGCACCATGATCAGTTCGCGAGCATCCATCCCTTGCAGGACGGTGTCGGACTTGGCCGGGCCGAAGTAGGCGCGGTGGATCATGATCAGCGAGTAGACCGAACCAAACACCAGGCCCGAGGTAGCAATGGCGCTGATCCACGGCGTGTGTACGAACGAACCCATCAGGATCAGGAACTCGCCGATGAAGTTACCGGTGCCCGGCAAGCCCAGGGATGCGGCGGCGAAGAACAGGCTGATGGCCGGCAGGTACGCGATGCGCGACCACACGCCACCCATTTCACGCATGTCACGGGTGTGCAGGCGCTCGTACAGCTGACCACTGAGGATAAACAGTGCCGCCGCCGAAACACCGTGGGCCAACATCTGGATCACCGCGCCTTGCAGCGCCAGTTGGCTGCCGGAGTAGATGCCGATCAGTACGAAACCCATGTGGGAAACGGACGAGAAGGCAATCAGGCGCTTGATGTCGGTTTGCGCGAAAGCCAGGAACGCACCGTAGAAGATCCCGATCAGACCCAGGGTCATGGCGATCGGCGCGAACTCGGCCGAGGCATTCGGGAACAGTGGCAGGGCGAAACGCAGCAGGCCATAAGCAGCAGTCTTAAGCAGGATACCGGCGAGGTCGACGGAACCTGCGGTCGGTGCCTGGGCGTGAGCGTCAGGCAACCAGGAGTGGAACGGCACCACCGGCAGCTTCACCGCGAAGGCGATGAAGAAGCCCAGCATCAGGATGTACTCGGTGGTCAGCGACATCTTGGTTTTCAACAGGTCGGCGTAGTTGAAGGTAATCACGCCAGTGTTGTTGAAGTTGACCAGTACCAGACCCAGGATCGCCACCAACATGATCAGGCCGGAAGCCTGGGTGAAGATGAAGAACTTGGTCGCCGCGTAGATCCGGGTTTTCTTGCCGTCCGAAGAACTGTGACCCCAGAGCGCGATGAGGAAGTACATCGGCACCAGCATCATTTCCCAGAAGAAGAAGAACATGAACAGGTCCAGCGCCAGGAACACGCCGACAACGCCGCCCAGGATCCACATCAGGTTCAGGTGGAAGAAGCCCACGTGGCGCTGAATTTCTTTCCAGGAGCAGAGTACCGAGAGGATACCCAGCAAGCCGGTCAGCAAAATCATCAACAGCGACAGGCCGTCGAGGGCCAGGTGCACGTTGATGCCGAAGCGCTGGATCCACACGTGCTTGAATTCAAGCGCGAAAGTTGGATCGACACCCGGTGCCGGAGCGAATGAATAGTCACCGTGCGCCCACAGCCAGAGGCCGAGCGCGAGTTCCAGGGACATGGTCAGCAACGCAATCCAGCGGGGCAGGGTGGCGCCGAAGCGTTCACCCATCCAGCAGAGCAGGCCGCCGATAAAGGGGATCAGGATTAGCCAGGGCAGAATCATGACGGGCTCGTTTCCTTTTGCAAGTTCGCAAAGTACGCAATGTTCATAGTCATACCGCCACCACCACGATGGCACCGATCACCAGCACCGCACCGGCAGCCATGGACGCGGCATACCAACGCAATTGGCCCGTCTCGCTGCGGCTCAGGGCGGTGTGACCGGCCTTGGCGGCGCGCGGGATCAAACCGATGGTTTGGTCGAGCGGGTCTTTGCGCAGAAGGTGGCTGATAGCAAGGTATGGCTTGACGAACAGTTTGTCGTAGATCCAGTCGAAGCCCCACGCAGCGAACCACCAGGCTGACAGGAAGCGACCAATGCCACTGTTGGCCACAGCCGTCACGAAGCGACGCTTGCCGAGGAACAGCAGCGCGGCCAGCAGGATACCGGCGATGGCGATGGCGCCCGAGGCGATTTCCAGGCTGTGCTTGGCGGCGCCACCGGCATGCCCGGCGCTTTCCGGCAGTACACCGGCCAGAGGCGGGGTGATCATGGCGCCGATGAAGGTCGACAGGATGATCAGCACCGACAGTGGCAACCAGTGGGAGATGCCGTGGCCTGCGTGCGCTTCGGTCTTGGCTTCACCGTGGAAGGTGATGAAGATCAGGCGGAAGGTGTACAGCGAGGTCATGAACGCACCGACCAGGCCTGCATACAGCAGGTTCTGGTTACCGCTGGCGAACGCTTCCCAGAGGATTTCGTCCTTGGAGTAGAAACCTGCGGTCACCAACGGCAGGGCGGCCAGGGCGGCACCCCCGACGATGAAGCTGGCGTAGGCCAATGGCAGTTTCTTCCACAGGCCGCCCATCTTGAAGATGTTCTGCTCGTGGTGGCAGGCAACGATCACCGCACCGGAGGCAAGGAACAGCAGGGCCTTGAAGAAGGCGTGGGTCATCAGGTGGAAAATCGCCGCGTCCCAGGCGCCAACGCCCAGGGCCAGGAACATGTAGCCAATCTGGCTCATGGTCGAGTAGGCGAGGATACGCTTGATGTCGGTCTGTACCAGCGCGGCAAAACCCGCCAGAACCAAGGTCACACCACCGACCAGTCCTACAAGATGCAGGATTTCCGGCGCCAGGGTGAACAGGCCGTGGGTACGCGCGATCAGGTAGACACCCGCAGTCACCATGGTTGCCGCGTGGATCAGCGCCGACACCGGCGTAGGACCGGCCATCGCGTCCGCCAGCCAGGTTTGCAGCGGCAGTTGTGCGGATTTACCCACAGCGCCGCCCAGCAGCATCAGGGTCGCCAGGGTGATCCAGAAGTCACCAACCTGGAATTTCTGCGGTGCCAGCACCAGCAGTTCCTGGATGTTCAGCGTGCCCACTTGTTGGAACAGGATGAACAGGCCGATGGCCATGAACACGTCGCCGATGCGGGTGACGATAAAGGCCTTGAGTGCCGCGTTACCGTTGTTGCGGTTGCTGTAGTAGAAACCGATCAACAGGTACGAGCACAGGCCCACGCCTTCCCAGCCGAAGTACAGGAACAACAGGTTATCGCCGAGTACCAGGAACAACATGCTGGCGATAAACAGGTTGGTGTACGAGAAGAAGCGCGAGTAGCCGGCCTCACCACGCATGTACCAGGACGCGAACAGGTGGATCAGGAAGCCTACACCCACCACCACGCCGAGCATGGTGATCGACAGGCCGTCGACGTAGAGGGCAAAGTTGGGCTTGAAGCCGTCCACCGACATCCATTGCCACAGCACCAGGGTGTAGTGGCCGCCTTCCGGCGGCGCCACGTTGAATTGCCAGATGACGTAGGCGGCGACGATCGCCGACAAGCCAATGGAACCCACGCCGATCAAGGCAGAAAGGTTTTCCGACCAGCGTCCACGGGAGAACGACAGCAGCAGGAAACCGATCAGGGGAAATACGAAAGTCAGAAAGATCATGTTCATCCGCGCATCTCACTGGCAGCGTCGATATCAAGCGTGTGGAAGCGACGATACAGTTGCAGCAGGATCGCCAGGCCAATACTGGCCTCGGCGGCTGCCAGGCTGATCACCAGGATGAACATGACTTGCCCATCCGGCTGCGCCCATCGGCTACCTGCAACAACGAACGCCAGTGCGGCGGCGTTCATCATGATTTCCAGGCTCATCAACACGAACAGAATGTTACGGCGAACCATCAGGCCGACCAGGCCAAGGCAGAACAGGATGCCGGCGACCGCCAGACCATGCTCCAAAGGGATAGCAGGCATCGTCATTGCTCCTTGGCTTCGTTGCGGCCCAAGTGGAAGGCGGTGATGGCTGCCGCGAGCAGCAGCATCGAAGCCAGTTCGACCACCAGCAGGTACGGGCCGAACAGGCTGACGCCCACGGCTTTCGCGTCTACGGTGGTGTGGCCGATGGCCTGGCCGCTCTGGTGAGCGAACAGCACATACAGCAGTTCACCCAGCAGCAGGGCTGCCAGGATGACCGGGCCGAGCCAGATGCCGGGCTTGAGCCAGACGCGTTCCTGGGCGACCGAGGCCGGCCCCAGGTTGAGCATCATCACCACAAACACGAACAGCACCATGATGGCGCCGGCGTAGGCGATCACTTCCAGCACACCGGCGAACGGTGCGCCGAGGCTGAAAAAAGTCATGGCCACGGCGATCAACGAAATGATCAGGTAGAGCAGGGCGTGCACAGGATTGGTGTTGGTGATCACGCGAAGCGTGGACACCACTGCAATACCGGACGCGAAATAGAAAGCGAATTCCATCTTTCTTCCTTAAGGCAGCAAGCTCTTCACGTTGATCGGCTCGGCTTCGTTTTGTGCGGCGCCCTTCGGCTTACCGGCAACGGCCATACCTGCAACACGATAGAAGTTGTAATCAGGGTTTTTACCGGGACCAGAGATCAGCAGATCTTCTTTCTCGTACACCAGGTCCTGACGTTTGAACTCGGCCATCTCGAAATCCGGTGTCAGCTGGATGGCGGTGGTCGGGCAAGCTTCCTCGCAGAGGCCACAGAAAATGCAGCGCGAGAAGTTGATGCGGAAGAAGTCCGGGTACCAGCGACCGTCTTCGGTTTCAGCTTTCTGCAGGGAGATGCAACCCACCGGGCACGCCACGGCGCACAGGTTGCAGGCTACGCAACGCTCTTCGCCATCGGGGTCGCGGGTCAGTACGATGCGGCCGCGATAGCGCGGCGGCAGGTACACCGCTTCTTCCGGGTATTGCAGGGTGTCGCGTTTGCGAAAGCCGTGACCGAACACCATCACCAGGCTTCGCAACTGGGTACCGGTACCCTTAACGATGTCGCCAATATATTTGAACATGGGTCAAATCCTCACTGAACCGCGCCGGCTGGCGTGTTCAACAACACAACGGCAGCCGTCACCAGCAAATTGATCAGGGTCAGCGGCAGGCAGAAGCGCCAGCTGAAATCCATCACCTGGTCGTATCGTGGACGCGGAATGGAAGCGCGCAGCAGGATAAACAACATGATGAAGAACGCGGTCTTCAGGAAGAACCAGAAGAACGCCAACTGCGGCAGGATGCCGAACGGACCGTGCCAGCCGCCGAAGAACAGCGTGACCAACAGGGCCGAGATCAAGATGATGCCGATGTATTCGCCAACGAAGAACATGCCCCATTTCATGCCGGCGTATTCAATGTGGTAACCGTCAGCCAGTTCCTGTTCCGCTTCCGGCTGGTCGAACGGGTGACGGTGAGTCACGGCGACGCCAGCGATGAAGAAGGTGCAGAAGCCAAAGAACTGCGGAATGATGAACCACAGGTTCTGCGCCTGGTACTCGACGATGTCGCGCATGTTGAACGAGCCGACCTGCACCACGATGCCCATCAGCGCCAGGCCCATGAACACTTCGTAGGACACGGTCTGGGCCGAAGCCCGCAAGCTGCCCAACAGGGCGAACTTGTTGTTGCTCGACCAACCGGCGAACAGCACCGCATAGACCGACAAACCGGCCATGGCGAAGAAGAACAGCAAACCGATGTTCAGGTCCGCCACGCCCCAGGTCGGGGTGATCGGGATGATCGCGAAGGCGATCAGCAAGGCGCTCATGGCCACGACCGGTGCCAGGGTGAAGATCACCTTGTCGGCAAACGGCGGGGTCCAGTCTTCCTTGAAGAACATTTTCAGCATGTCGGCGGCGATCTGGAACATACCGAACGGGCCAACGCGGTTCGGACCGTAACGGTCCTGCCACCAGCCCAGCAGGCGACGTTCGACGAAGCTGAGCAGGGCGCCAGCAACGACCACGGCCAACAGGATCACGATGGCCTTTACGACCGAGATGATCACGTCGATCACTTCAGGGGTGAACCAGGTCATTGCGCTGCCTCCTGCAGACCGTCAACGGTTTTGCCAAAGATCGCAGGTGGAATACCCGCAAGGCCTTTCGGCAGTGCAACCAGGCCAGCACCCAACTCATCATTGATACGCAGCGGCAGACGCAGGGTCTGGCCAGCCACGTTCAGGCTGAGCAGGGCACCGTCGTTGACGCCCAGGCGATCGGCTTCGGACTTGGCCACGGACACGTAGGCTTCAGGAATGCGACTTTGCACCGGCGCAGCTTTGGAAGAGGTCTCTTCGCTGCCGAACAGGTGGAAGAACGGCACAACCTGCCAGGTGCCCTGGGCCGGGTTGAATGGACGCGGCACGGCGGCGAACCAGTTCAGCGAGTCACCGGTGCTTTCGATCAGGCGGGTGCCTGGGTCGCCAGCGCGGATGTGACCACCGACTTCGTCCTGGAACTTGTTCCAGGCTTGCGGCGAGTTCCAGCCCGGCGACCAGGCAAATGGCACCTGCTGACGTGGCTCGACCGAGCCCGAGTAACCTTCCATGGAGAAGGCAAACGCGGTATCCGGGTCTTGCGGGGTACGCGGCTCGTGCACGCTGATGTCGGCGCGCATGGCCGTACGGCCGGAGTAACGCAGCGGTTCACGGGCGAGTTTCATGCCCTTGATGCGGAACGAGGCGGACGGAGCCGCGTCGACGATACGTGCCAATTGCGGCGCGCTTGCGGCGGCAGCAGCGGTCACGTGGTCGAGCTGGGTCCAGTCGATCGGTTGATTCAGCAGGGTCGCACGCAGGGCATGCAGCCAGCGCCAGCCTTCGTGAACCAGGATGCTGGCGTCCATGTACTTCGGATCGAACACCTGGAAGAAGCGCTGGGCTCGGCCTTCCTGGCTGACCAGGGTACCGTCGCCTTCGGCGAAGGTGGCGGCTGGCAGCACCAGGTCGGCACGCTCGCTGGTGGCGGTCTTCTGGTGATCGGCCACGATCAGTACTTTGGCGGCATCCAGCGCGGCATCGACCTTGGCTGAGTCGGTGCGGGTGTACAGGTCGTTTTCCAGTACCACGATGGCGTCGGCATTGCCGTCGATCACCGCTTGCAGGGCGGCGTCCAGGGACTCGCCACCGAGCATGGCCAGGCCGAGGCTGTTGGCTTCCGGCACGACCAGGCTGATGGAACCGTTCTTGTCGCGCAGCTTCAAGGCCTTCGCGATATTCGCAGCAGCCTCAATCAGTGCCTTGGAACCCAACGAGGTGCCGGCAATGATCAATGGGCGCTTGGCCGCGAGCAGGGCGTCGGCGATGCGCTGGGCCAGTTCAACAGCTTCAGTGTCCAGGCCTTCGACGGCAGGTGCGCTGGCGTCCAGGGCGTGGGCCACGGCGAATCCGATGCGGGCCAGGTCGTCCGGCGCTGCGTGAACGCATTCTTCGGCGATGTCGTCGAGCTTGGTTTCAGCCAGGCTTGCGATAAACAGCGGGTTCAGCGCGTGCTGGCCGATGTTTTTCACCGCGGCGTCGAGCCAAGGCTGTACGCGCATGGCGTCGGCCATGTCTTCGGCCTTGCCTTTGACCGACTGACGCAGCGACAGCGCAATACGCGCGGCAGTCTGGGTCAGGTCTTCGCCGAGGACGAAGATCGCATCGTGGTCTTCGATGTCGCGCATGTTCGGGACTGGCAGCGGGCTGTCGTTCAGCACTTGCAGGACCAGGCGGATGCGCTCCAACTCACCGGCTTCGATACCGGAGTAGAAGTGCTCGGCACCCACCAGCTCGCGCAACGCGTAGTTGCTTTCGAGGCTGGCACGCGGGGAACCGATACCGACGATGTTGCGGCCGCGCAGCAGGTCGGCGGCTTTATCCAGCGCGTCGTCCAGGCTCAGCTTGGCGCCACCGGCCAACAGCGGCTGGCGTGGGCGGTCTTCGCGGTTGACGTAGCCATAGCCGAAACGGCCACGGTCGCACAGGAAGTACTGGTTGACCGAACCGTTAAAGCGGTTTTCGATGCGACGCAGTTCGCCGTAGCGCTCGCCCGGGGAGATGTTGCAACCGCTGGAGCAGCCATGGCAGATGCTCGGCGAGAACTGCATGTCCCACTTACGGTTGTAGCGCTCGGAGTGAGTCTTGTCGGTGAACACACCGGTCGGGCAGACCTCGGTGAGGTTGCCGGAGAACTCGCTTTCGAGCACGCCGTCTTCAACGCGACCGAAGTACACGTTGTCGTGGGCGCCGAAGACGCCCAGGTCGGTGCCGCCGGCGTAGTCTTTATAGAAACGCACGCAACGGTAGCAGGCAATGCAGCGGTTCATTTCGTGGGAAATGAACGGGCCGAGGTCCTGGTTCTGGTGGGTGCGCTTGGTGAAGCGATAACGGCGCTCGTTGTGGCCGGTCATCACCGTCATGTCTTGCAGGTGGCAGTGACCGCCTTCCTCACAGACCGGGCAGTCATGCGGGTGGTTGGTCATCAGCCATTCGACGACACTGGCGCGGAACGCCTTGGATTCTTCATCTTCGATGGAGATCCAGGTGTTGTCGGTGGCTGGGGTCATGCAGGACATGACGATACGACCACGGGTGTCGTTCTCGTCGGTGTACTGCTTGACCGCGCACTGGCGACAGGCACCAACGCTACCAAGCGCGGGGTGCCAGCAGAAATACGGGATGTCGAGGCCTAGTGAGAGACATGCCTGTAACAGGTTGTCTGCCCCATCGACTTCGAGCGCTTTGCCGTCTACGTGGATAGTGGCCATGGTTCAAAGTTCTTCGTTGGCCCGTTGTCAGCGGGCGTGGCTAATGGAATCTTGTTATTCATGGGCATCAACACAGCCTTTACGGCGTCAGCCCATGAGAAGACGAAGGGCACGGACCCTTCGCCTTTAAAGCGTTACGCGCCGACTACGATCGGCCTTGCCAGAGGCGGGACGGCGGCGCTGACAGGCGCGATGCCGGCTTCGAACTCCGAGCGGAAGTATTTGATTGCGCTGCCCAATGGCTCCACGGCGCCCGGTGCGTGAGCACAGAAGGTCTTGCCTGGGCCGAGGAACCCGACCAGACCCAGCAGGGTCTCGATGTCGCCTGGCTGGCCTTCACCGTTCTCGATCGCCATCAAGAGCTTGACGCTCCATGGCAAGCCGTCACGGCACGGGGTGCAGAAGCCGCACGATTCACGGGCAAAGAACTGCTCCATGTTGCGCAGCAACGAAACCATGTTCACGGTGTTGTCCACCGCCATCGCCAGGCCAGTGCCCATACGGGTGCCGACCTTGCCGATGCCGCCGGCATACATTTGTGCGTCGAGGTGCTCGGGGAGCAGGAAGCCGGTACCGGCGCCGCCTGGCTGCCAGGCTTTCAAGGTGTAGCCGTCGCGCATGCCGCCGGCGTAGTCCTCGAACAGCTCGCGTGCGGTGACGCCGAACGGCAGCTCCCACAGGCCAGGGTTCTTGACCTTGCCGGAGAAGCCCATGAGCTTGGTGCCCATGTCTTCGCTGCCTTCGCGGGCCAACGATTTGTACCAGTCGACGCCGTCGGCGATGATCGCCGGCACGTTGCACAGGGTTTCAACGTTGTTCACGCAGGTAGGCTTGCCCCACACGCCCACGGCGGCAGGGAAGGGCGGCTTGGAGCGCGGGTTGGCGCGGCGACCTTCGAGGGAGTTGATCAGTGCGGTTTCTTCACCGCAGATGTAACGCCCGGCGCCAGTGTGCACAAACAGCTCGAAGTCAAAACCCGAGCCGAGGATGTTCTTGCCCAACAGGCCTGCGGCCTTGGCTTCTTCCACGGCACGGTTGAGGTGCTTGGCGGCGGTGGTGTATTCGCCACGCAGGAAGATATAGCCCCGGTAGGTTTTCAGCGCGCGGGCGCTGATCAGCATGCCTTCGATCAGCAGATGGGGCAGTTGCTCCATCAGCATGCGGTCTTTCCAGGTGTTCGGCTCCATCTCGTCCGCGTTGCACAGCAGGTAACGGATGTTGATGGATTCGTCTTTGGGCATCAGGCCCCACTTAACACCGGTGGGGAAGCCTGCACCGCCGCGGCCTTTAAGGCCGGCGTCTTTCACGGTCTGGACGATATCGTCCTGGGCCATGTCGGCGAAGGCTTTGCGCGCCGCCGCGTAACCGTTCTTGGCCTGGTACTCGTCGAGCCATACCGGCTCGCCGTCGTCACGCAGGCGCCAAGTCAGCGGGTGGGTTTCAGGCGAACGCTTGATCAGGTTGGCCGGGCCGAAAGATGTAAGGGTCATGGGTAGCCCTCGAGCAACTGGGTCACGCCAGCAGGCTGCACGTCACCGAATGTGTCGTCGTCGATCATCAACGCCGGCGCCTTGTCGCAGTTGCCCAGGCAGCACACCGGCAGCAGCGTGAAGCGGCCGTCCGGAGTGGTTTGGCCGAGGCCAATGCCCAGCTTGTTCTGGATTTCGCTGACCACTGATTCATGGCCACCGATGTAGCAGACCATGCTGTCGCACACGCGAATGATGTGGCGGCCGACCGGCTGGCGGAAGATCTGGCTGTAGAACGTGGCCACACCTTCAACGTCGCTGGCGGGGATGCCGAGGATCTCGCCGATGGCGTAGAGGGCGCCGTCCGGCACCCAGCCACGTTCCTTCTGGACGATCTTCAAGGCTTCGATAGACGCCGCGCGCGGGTCTTCGTAATGATGCAGCTCGTGCTCGATGGCCGAGCGCTCGGTTTCACTCAAGGTGAAACGGTCTGTCTGGATAAGCGTGCTGTTCATGCTTAGCGGTCCACGTCGGCCATAACGAAATCGATACTACCCAGGTACGCAATCAAGTCCGCGACCATCTCGCCTTTGATCACCGAAGGGATCTGCTGCAAGTGGGCAAAGCTTGGGGTACGAATCCGGGTGCGGTAGCTCATGGTGCCGCCATCGCTCGTCAGGTAATAACTGTTGATACCCTTGGTCGCTTCGATCATCTGGAAGGATTCGTTGGCCGGCATCACCGGGCCCCACGAAACTTGCAGGAAGTGCGTGATCAGGGTTTCGATGTGCTGCAGCGTGCGCTCTTTCGGCGGCGGTGTGGTCAGCGGGTGATCCGCCTTGTACGGGCCAGCCGGCATGTTGCGCATGCACTGCTCGATGATCTTCAGGCTCTGGCGCATTTCTTCAACGCGCACGATGCACCGGTCGTAGGCATCGCCATTGGCGGCCAGCGGCACTTCGAACTCGAAGTTCTCGTAGCCCGAGTACGGCCGTGCTTTACGCAGGTCGAAGTCGCAGCCGGTCGAACGCAGGCCGGCACCAGTGACGCCCCATTCCAGGGCTTCTTTGGTGTTGTACTGCGCGACGCCGATGGTACGACCCTTGAGGATGCTGTTGTCCAGCGCAGCCTTTTGGTACTCGTCCAGACGCTTGGGCATCCAGTCGATGAACTCCTTGACCAGGCGCTCCCAGCCGTTCGGCAGGTCGTGCGCCACACCGCCAATGCGGTACCAGGCCGGGTGCAGACGGAAACCGGTAATGGCTTCGATAACCTTGTAGGCGCGCTGACGGTCGGTGAAGGTGAAGAACACCGGGGTCATGGCGCGAACGTCCTGGATATAGGTACCCAGGAACAGCAGGTGGCTGGTGATGCGGAAGAACTCGGCCATCATGATGCGGATGGTGTCGACGCGGTCCGGCACCTTGATACCGGCCAGCTTCTCGACCGACAGCACGTACGGCAGGTTGTTCATCACGCCGCCGAGGTAGTCGATACGGTCGGTGTACGGGATGAAGCTGTGCCAGGACTGGCGCTCGGCCATCTTCTCGGCACCACGGTGGTGGTAACCGATGTCCGGCACACAGTCGACGATTTCTTCGCCGTCCAGTTGCAGGATGATACGGAAGGCACCGTGAGCCGAAGGGTGGTTCGGGCCCAGGTTGAGGAACATGTAGTCCTCGTTGGTGCCGGAGCGTTTCATGCCCCAGTCTTCCGGACGGAAGCGTGCAGCTTCTTCTTCAAGCTGCTGCTTGGCGAGGTTGAGGCTGAACGGGTCGAATTCGGTTGCGCGGGCAGGAAAGTCCTTGCGCAGCGGGTGACCTTCCCAGGTCGGCGGCATCATGATGCGCGTCAGGTGCGGGTGGCCCGGGAAGTCGATACCGAACATGTCCCAAACTTCGCGCTCGTACCAGCTGGCATTCGGCCAGATACCGGTGACGGTCGGGATGCTCAAGTCGCTTTCGGACAGCGCGACCTTGATCATCACGTCGCTGTTACGTTCCAGCGACATCAAGTGGTAGAACACGGTGAAATCGGCACCGCTCGGCAAACCTTGACGCTTGGTGCGCAGACGCTCGTCCACGCCATGCAGGTCATAAAGCATGACGTACGGCTTGGGCAGGTTGCGCAGGAAGCTCAGGACTTCGACGAGCTTGGCGCGCGCCACCCACAGCACCGGCATACCGGTGCGTGTGGCCTGGGCGGTGAAGGCGTCAGGGCCAAAACGGTTATTGAGTTCGACAACCACATCCTGGTCGTCTGCCTTGTAAGGCGGGATGTACAGAGCACTGCCTGTAGTCATGGTTTTTTATCGCTTTCGGTCAACGTAAAGAATGAAGCCAGGTTTTCGTTCTATAAAAGAAGCGGGGCTGGATCAGACTTCGTCGGGGCTGCGCAGGTTGGTGACTGCGATTCGCTGTTCGCGGCGCTGTTCCTTTTGTGACGGCATCTCGGCGCGATAAACGCCTTGATCACCGACCACCCAGGAAAGCGGACGACGCTCCTTGCCAATCGACTCCTGCAACAGCATCAAGCCTTGCAGAAAAGCTTCAGGGCGGGGCGGGCAGCCAGGCACGTAGACGTCCACGGGCAGGAACTTGTCCACCCCTTGAACGACGGAGTAGATGTCGTAC
>NZ_VBVZ01000899.1 GCF_005863185.1 Pseudomonas edaphica | reverse complement strand
AATATATATTTTATATTTTAATTGGAATACCGATTGGAATACCTTCCGAAATAGAGCTGCGTTTCATTGCCCACATTCGATCTGACAACCGCGCACAGCCGCACTGCATTTCAAGCGAGGAAAGAAGCGAATGTTGACCTACTGGCGCGTATGTCGGCAGCAAAAGTGCTAGAGCCTTTCGGAGTCGAAGCGCTTTGCGAGGAGCACTGCTACGGCTTACACCGCCAAGCAGAAAGGCCCCAGTCGTTGGGAACCTACGTGGCGATAGCCACGGCTCCCATTCAACCTGCCTGACGCCCCTTCATTCAAGGTTTCCGCACCGTTACATGGCATTCCTCTGGGAAAGACTCAGTTTGGCAAACGACTCCACTTCTTGAATCTAACTGGGCGGTTGAATAGGTATACTCGGCACGGATTTCGTCGACGATGACGTGGAATGTAGCGGAGCCTCCCCTTGAACGAGTACGACTTTTCGCGGCTGAATGATAAAGAATTTGAGGTCTTCTGTACGGACTTACTTGGTGCCCATGAAGGTGTAATTTTCGAGCGTTTCAAGCCAGGGCGAGATGGTGGAATTGACGGTCGTTACATCGTAAACTCTGAAACTTTATGGATAGTTCAGTGCAAGCATTGGGCTCCAGCGGGTCGTGATCAACTATTTAAAAAAATTTCAGTTGAGGAAAGAGAAAAGGTTATAAAGCTAAATCCCCAGAGATATATCTTGGTGGTTTCTTTCAAACTGTCGCCGAGCGATAAGAAGCGGTTGATGGAAGCATTGAGTCCGTTTGTAAAAAGCCCTAGCGATATTCTCGGTCAGGAAGATTTAAATGATCTTCTTGCTAAGTACCCAGCGGTAGAGTCTCGTCATTATAAGCTTTGGCTTGTTAGCTCAAACTTGATGCGGTACTTCATGGATAAAGCTATTCATGATCGTAGCAGAAATACTATCGAAGAAATAATCAGTAAGTCAGCGGTCTACACGCAAACATCGAATCACTCCGCCGCAATTGAACGGTTGGAAAAATATCATGTTGTTGTTTTGACCGGGGCCGCGGGTATTGGTAAGACGACACTGGCAGAACAGTTGATATTGCACTATGTGGCACAGGGCTACTCGCTGGTAGAAATTTCTAAAGATGTCATTGAAGCAGAAAGTGTGTATCTGCCGGAAGAGAAGCAAATATTCTATTTTGATGATTTCTTGGGGCGAAACTACTTGGAGGCGGTGAGTGGGGTTGAAAGCGCAGAAGTGGTCAGTTTTATAAGGAGGGTTGCAAGAGATAGCAATAAGCGTTTTGTCCTAACATCAAGGACTACTATTTTAAGTCAAGGGAAAATGCTCAGTGATGTTTTCGAGAATGGCAATGTGCACACAAAGGAGTATGAGATTACGCTTGATTCTCTAACAAGGTTAGATAAAGCGAATATTTTGTACAACCATATCTGGCACTCATCCTTGGGTATTGAGTTTATCGATCAGATTTACGAGTCTAAGCGCTATCGGGTTATTATCGATCATAAAAATTTTAACCCCCGACTGGTACAGTTTATCACCGATGCACAGCGGCTTGAAAACGTGGCGGTAAATTCATACTGGCAGTACGCAGAGGGTCTGTTAAACAACCCGGAAAAGGTGTGGGATAACGTATTTGACGCTCTTTTAGACGATTGCGGTCGTGCCCTCGCTTTGTTAGTAGCAATGAATGGGCGTGAGATTTCTGAAGAAGCTCTTACCGAGGCGTTTGCTAGGTACATCAGCGCTCCCGGAGTAGGTG
>NZ_VBVZ01000898.1 GCF_005863185.1 Pseudomonas edaphica | reverse complement strand
TGGCTTGCCTGCGATGGCGGTGTATCAGATACAGATGTGCTGGCTGATTCACCGCCATCGCAGGCAAGCCAGCTCCCACAGTTTTAACCGTGTTTATTCTTCAAAATGGATGGGGCATTTATCGGCCCCTTCCAGCTTTTTCAGTTCCTCGACGACTTGCGGCCGCGCCCGGCGCAACGTCAGGCTACGCCCCATACCCGCCAACCGCCGCGCCTCCTGGTGCAGCATCTCCACCCCGGAATAGTCGATAAAGTTAATTTGCTGCGCCTCGATCACCACCCGCTCGCCCTGCAGGCTTTGCAGCCGCACTTGCAGGTAATGGCTGGCGCCGAAGAAGATCGAACCGCCTACCCGCAACACATCCTCATCACCGTCGCGCCATTGCTGAACCCGCGGCTGTGAGGTGCGTTTGAGGTAGAAAAACAACGATGCCAGCACGCCCGCGTAAATCGCCGTTTGCAGCTCCAGCAGCAAGGTCGCGACGCCGGTCAGGCTCATCACCACAAACTCGGCGCGGCTGACGCGGAACAGCGCGCGAATGCCACGATGATCCACCAGGCCCCAGCAAATCAGCAGGATGCTTGCGGCCATGCTCGGGATCGGGATGTGCGCGATCAAGGCCGCGCCAAATAACGCAAACAATGCCACCCAGAGCGCGGAAAACACGCCCGCCAACGGCGAGCAGGCGCCTGCTTCATAGCTGAGGCCGGAGCGGGTGAAGGAGCCGGCCGACAAGTACCCGGAGAAAAAGCCGCCGACGATATTGGATAGACCCTGCGCACGGACTTCCTGATTGGCGTCGAGCAATTGCTGTGAACGCGCCGACAACGAGCGCGCAATCGACAGGCTGGTGACCAGCCCAAGCATGCCCACCGCCACGGCGCTGGGCAGCAGGCGCAGAAGTATATCCAGGTCCATCGGCAGCGGGCTGAACGGTGGCAGTTTGCCGATAAACGAACTCACCCGCGCCACATGCCCGAACATCGCCGGCCACAGCCACGCCACCAGGCTGCCCAGTGTCAGGGCAATCAACAGTGTTGGCCAACGCGGGACCAGGTATTTGAGCAGCGCGCCCACCAGCAAGGTGCCCAGGCCCAGCGTCAGTGAGGCGTGGTCCCATTCACCGGCATGGTCCACCAGTGCCAGCAAGCTATTGATCGCCGTGGCCTGGCTGGGCAAATCCAGCCCCAGCAAGTTGGGCAATTGCCCCAAGGCAATCACCACGGCAGCGCCCAGAGTGAAACCCAGCACCACCGAATGCGAGACGAAATTCACCAGCGCGCCAAAGCGCAGCATGCCCAGCAGCCACTGGAACACACCGGCGAGGAATGTGAGCAACAGGATCAGCGTGATGTAGTCCTGCGAGCCAGGCACGGCCAGCGGACTGACGCTGGCGTACAGGACGATGGAAATCGCCGCCGTCGGGCCGCAGATCAGGTGCCAGGAGGAGCCCCACAGGCAGGCGATCAAGACGGGGATGATGGCGGCATACAGGCCGTATTCGGGTGGGAGCCCGGCGATCAGCGCGTAGGCAATGGACTGCGGCAAGGCGAGCACGGCGCCGCTGAGCCCGACAATCGCGTCCCGGCCGACGCTGGCGCGGGTTTGGCGCGGCAGCCAGGCGAGGAAGGGGAAGAGAGTGTGGCGGTTGGGCCGGGGCATCGCAGACTCGGTAGAAAGGTTTAGCTCAGAGTATCAGTACACCTAAGTCTCTGTGGGCGCTGGCTTGCCTGCGATACAGACAACTCGGTCTGCCAGACAGACCGAGGTGATGCT
>NZ_VBVZ01000897.1 GCF_005863185.1 Pseudomonas edaphica | reverse complement strand
GGATTTTCATTGTTCTGAAGTATGGCGTTCGGCCTGGCCGAACGCAGGTATCTAAAATTCGAAATTCACTACACGCACCACATCAGGCACCTTGCCCTATAACACAACAATAAGAAGGTGATTCCCCATGCTCAAGCTTTCTCGGGCGCTGCTGTGCGCCGCCACTCTGTTTGCCGCGGGCCTGGCCCAGGCGGCAGACCCGATTGTGATCAAGTTCGCCCACGTGGTTGCCGAAAACACTCCTAAAGGCCAGGGCGCGCTGCTCTTCAAAAAGCTCGCTGAAGAGCGCTTGCCGGGCCGTGTGAAGGTCGAGGTGTACCCCAACTCCTCGCTGTTCGGCGATGGCAAGGAGATGGAAGCGTTGTTGTTGGGCGATGTGCAGATGCTGGCGCCGTCCCTGGCCAAGTTCGAGCAGTACACCAAGCAAGTGCAGATCTACGACCTGCCGTTCCTGTTCAACGACCTGGCCGCCGTCGACCGTTTCCAGGCTGCTCAGGGCAAGGCATTGCTGACCTCGATGCAAGACAAGAACATCCTCGGCCTGGCCTATTGGCACAATGGCCTCAAGCAGCTTTCGGCCAACAAAGCACTGCGTGAACCCAAGGACGCCCGTGGCCTGAAGTTCCGTGTGCAGGCTTCCAGCGTACTTGAAGAACAGTTCAAGGCGATCCGCGCCAACCCGCGCAAGATGAGCTTTGCCGAGGTGTATCAAGGCCTGCAGACCGGCACCGTGAATGGTACCGAGAACACCTGGTCCAATTATGAAAGCCAGAAGGTCAACGAGGTGCAGAAGTACTTCACCGAGTCCAACCATGGCCTGATCGACTACATGGTGATCACCAACGCCAAGTTCTGGAACGGCCTGCCGCCGGATGTGCGCACCACCCTGGACCAGATCATGGTCGAAGTCACCGTCGAGGTGAACAAGCAGGCCGAAGCGCTGAACCAGTCGGCCAAGCAGAAGATCATCGACGCCAAGACCAGCGAAATCATCGAACTGACCCCGCAGCAACGCCAACTGTGGCGCGAAGCCATGCGCCCGGTGTGGCAGAAGTTCGAAGGTGAGATCGGCGCCGACTTGATCAAGGCGGCGGACGCCTCCAACCAGTGATTGGGCGACCACCCAAAACTACTGTGGAAAGGGCTTTATGTGGGAGCTGGCTTGCCTGCGATGCAGGCAACTCGGTGTATCTGTAGCGCCGAGTTGATCCCATCGCGGGCAAGCCCGGCTCCCACAGAGGTCCGCTTCCACAGTTTGTTCCGCTTTCCACCCCGACATCATTCCCGCTTCGCGAGGTTTTGCCATGCAAACGCTAAGGCGCGTCTGGGAGCACCTGGAGGAAGGGTTTATCGCCTTCCTGCTGGCCGCCATGACCCTGGTGACATTCGTCTACGTCATGCTCAACAACATCTACACCCTGTTTTTTGCTCTGTCTGACAAGTGGGCATGGAGCAGCAGCTTTTTCGGTGCCCTGGGCGACCACACCATGACCTGGGCCCAGGACATGACCTGGAGCGTGGCGCTGACCAAGGCCATGTTCGGCTGGCTGATTTTCTTCGGCATCTCCTACGGCGTGCGCACCGCCGGCCACCTTGGCGTAGATGCGCTGGTCAAGCTGACCAAACGCCCGGTGCAACGCCTGCTCGGCATGCTCGCGTGCCTGTGTTGCCTGGCCTATGCCGGGCTGTTCATGGTCGCCAGCTACAAGTGGGTGAGTGCGGTGATGACCGCGCAGATCGGCGCCGAAGACCTCGACCAATACGGCGTGGACGTGG
>NZ_VBVZ01000896.1 GCF_005863185.1 Pseudomonas edaphica | reverse complement strand
CCGTAGCACATGGCGGCGATCAGGATCAGCACCACGATCAGCACCACCACCATCACTTTGTTGACCTGGGCCACATCCGCCGAAGTCGGGTAGCCGGCCAGGGTTACCGCGCCGCGCAGGGCCGCTTCATCGTAACCGTCGATACGCACATCACCCACGCTCACCTGTACCGGGCTGCCGGCTGGCGCGGCGGCGCTGCTGTATGGCAGACCTTGCTTGACCAGGAAGGTCTTGACCTTGTCACACGGGCTGTCAAAACGCGCCTTGCCCACCGGGTCGAACTGGAAGGTGCAGGTGGCCGGGTCGGCCAATACGGTAATCGGCGCCTGGTGGCTGGCCTGGTCCATCGCCGGGTTGGTGTAATGCGCCAGCCCTTTGAAGATCGGAAAGTACAGTGCGGTGGCCAACAGCAAGCCGAGCATCAGCACCGGTTTGCGCCCAACCTTGTCCGACAGCCAGCCGAACAGGATGAAGAACGGCGCGCCGATCACTACGCTGATAATCAACAGCATATTGGCCAGGGCCGGGTCCATCTTCAGGAACTGCGTGAGGAAGAACAGCACATAGAACTGCGCCGCATAGAAGGTCACTGCCTGCCCGCCGTTGATGCTGAACAGCGCAATCAGCACCACCTTGAGGTTTTCCCATTTACCGAAGGATTCGCGGATCGGCGACTTGCTGGCCTTGCCTTCCTCTTTCATCTTCAGGAATGCCGGCGACTCATGCAGGCTCATGCGGATCCAGGTGGAAATGCCCAGCAGCACAATCGAGAACAGGAACGGAATGCGCCAGCCCCACACCTCGAACTGGTCGCCGGTGAAGTAACGGCAAGCCAGTACCACCAGCAGCGACAGCAGCAAGCCAAGGGTGGCTGTGGATTGAATCCAGCTGGTGTGCAGGCCGCGTTTGCCGGCCGGTGCGTGCTCGGCCACATAGGTGGCTGCGCCGCCATATTCACCGCCTAACGCCAGGCCTTGCAGCATGCGCAGCACGATCAGAATGATCGGCGCCGCAATGCCGATGCTGGCATAGGTCGGCAATAGCCCGACACAGAAGGTCGCGACACCCATCAGGATGATGGTGACCAAAAACGTGTACTTGCGCCCGATCATGTCGCCCAGGCGGCCGAACACCAACGCGCCGAACGGCCGCACCACAAAGCCTGCGGCAAAGGCCATCAAGGCGAAGATGAACGCCGTGGTGTCGTTGACCCCGGCAAAAAATTGCTTGCTGATCACCGCCGCCAGGGCGCCGTAGAGGAAAAAGTCGTACCACTCGAACACCGTCCCTAAAGACGAGGCGAAGATGACTTTCCTTGATTCGCTGCCGGTGCTCGCCTTGACGGCCGAGCCCAGGGGTTGAGCATGTTCTGACATCGGGTATCCCTCACAGTGATTATTTATTGTTGTTCCACTGTCGGCGCCGGGTGCGGCGCCGCTATTCAGATTGCATGAACCGTTTCTCTCTGCGGGGCGAGACTCCTTGTGTTCGGCGAAAGCATCAGCTGCGCTGCCTTTTCCGCAATCATCAGTGTAGGTGAGCAGGTGTTGCCGGATGTAATGCGTGGCATCACCGAGGCATCGGCAATACGCAGGCCCGGCACGCCATGTACGCGCAGTTGCGCATCGACCACGGCATCTTGGTCATCGCCCATGCGGCAAGTGCCCACCGGGTGGAAAATCGTCGTGCCGATACGCGCGGCGGCTTCATGCAGTTGTTCTTCGGTTTGCAGCGCGTCGCCCGGCAGGTATTCCACCGGCTTGAACTGGCTCAAGG
>NZ_VBVZ01000895.1 GCF_005863185.1 Pseudomonas edaphica | reverse complement strand
CCCTCGCCACGGGTCGGGCAGTGGAAGCGCTACTCGGCCGACTTTTGCTTCAGACGCTCCAGAATCGCATTAGCGCTGCCGGTGTCCGGGGTGATGCCGGCTTCGCGCAGTTTGCGTTCCAGGTCGGTACCGGTCGATGCCTCGGCCAGTTCGTCCTGGGCTTGCAGTTCAGCGGCGCGTTGCTGCTGTTTGGCTTGCAGGCGGTTGAGTGTACCGACGGCGGTTTCCAGCTTGCCGTTGGCGCCGCCGCTGGCGACGGACGCGCTGACCTGGGCCTTTTGCACGCTTTCGCGGGCCTTGGCCATGTCCACTTGCTGGCGCAGGCTTTTGATCCGGCTTTCGGCCTTGGTGATGTCCTTGCGCATGCTGTCGGCGTAGCCACCGAACTCGGCGGTCTGCTTTTGCTCGGCGTCGCGCTCGTTGGTCAGGGTCGAAATGGCTTCGGCCACTTCCAGGGCCAGGTCTTCACGGTTGGCCTGGATAGCGGCCATCGCCTTGGATTCCAGGTCTTTGATCTTGGCGTCGTACTCGCCTACGCGGTCCGCTGCCAGCTTGTGCTTGGCCATGATGCTCACCAGCTCACGCTTGGCGTTGGCCAATGCTGTGTCGGCGTCGCGAATTTCTTGATCAAGGATGCGCAGGGCCTGTTGGTCGACGATCGATTCGCCGACTTCGCTGGCACCGCCACGCAGCGCGGTGAACAATTTGCTCCAGATGGACTGAGTCATTGGATACTCCCGAATACTTAATTGAAGAAACGTTCGAAGGCTTCGCTGGCGCGCTGCACGTTATCGACCAGGGTTTTCACCTCGGTCACGATGTTGGTCAGGCTGGAGTCGGAACTCAGCGCACCAAACATGTTGTAAACAACCTGCCCGTTCGGCATGGACTCGATGCCGATCGACGACAACGGGAACATCTCCCGGCTGCGCAGCACGGCGTCATTGAAGGCGGTTACGTCGTTGATGGACTCGACGTCGACCAGCACGGTATCGACGATGATCTGCTCGCCCACCACCGCGATGTAAATCGGCAAGCCCCCGAAGTCGTTCATTTCCAGTTTGATGCTGGACTCGGAACCTTGAACCAGAGAAAGCGTAATGTCTTTGGCGACCACTTCGTCCAGGGCTTGCAGCGCGCTGAAGAGGCGGTCGATGTTCCAGTTGGTACCTGCGCTCATGAAATTCTCCGACATGAATGAGCCAGCCAGAATCGGTTGGCGAAGCTGTTTCTCCATTTGCTTGAGCAGGCTTCGGTTTTCGGGAAGCACCCAAGTCTCGTGTTTCACATAACCGGCGGCCGCCAGCCCCGCGCGCATCTGCTTCATGTAAAAGCTCGACGGCTTTTTAACCGGCGGTTTCAAGCGCTCTCCCTTGCGGCTTGCTGAATCGGTATCGGGCTCTGCGGGCGGGCTCGATGGAGAGCTGCTTTTCATGGTACTGGCCTCGTTGTGAAAATCTCACGCGTGAGAAAATCTACAGGCAATTTTTGCAATGCTCAATAGCTCACGCGTGAGATTTTTTGTCTCACTTTTTCCCGCACCACCCAGCAGCGCCCATCGCTCAAGGCTGAGGCTCGATTGTTCCAATCTGATGAACGGTTAAATGCCGTTGTTGGCGCGCCCACACTTGCCTCGCCACGCTCTAGCGCAAGCGCACCGTGCCCACCGGGCTTTTTTTCGGGCACCGGCCTTACTGCATAAATGTTCCGAAATCACCTTGGCGTTGTGAATTGTTGTGAAGGCGTTGCGAATCAGCCAAAACTCCGTGCTAAGTTCAGTAA
>NZ_VBVZ01000894.1 GCF_005863185.1 Pseudomonas edaphica | reverse complement strand
GACAGAAAGCAATCGCAGGCAAGCCAGCTCCCACCTTTGATCTCCAGTGTTCTTACGGTCGGTGTCACATCCGCTTCATGCTCCCGTGTTTAAGTTGCCCTTTTGATACTCAAGAGGGCACCTGCATGAGCCACTTCGATCTCGGCCGTCGCCGCGTGATGCAAGCCGTTGGCGCCGGTTTGTTGCTGCCGGGCCTGGCGCCGGCAGTGATCGCCTCGGTCAAGGACCGCCCGCAACTCACCGACGGCGTGCAGTCCGGCGACTTGCTGGGCGATCGGGCGATGATCTGGAGCCGCAGCGACCGCCCGGCGAAGATGGTGGTGGAGTGGGACACCCGCAGTGTGTTCAGCAACCCGCGCAAATTTATCTCGCCCCTGGCCGACAGCCGCACCGACTTTACCGCCCGCGTCGAACTCACCGGGCTGCCGGTCGATCAGGCGATTTTCTACCGTGTGCACTTTGAAGACGCCCAGACCGGCGTGGCCAGCGAGCCGTGGTTCGGCCACTTGCGCAGCGTGCCGCAGCAGCGTCGTGATATCCGTTTTGTGTGGAGCGGCGACACTGTCGGCCAGGGCTTCGGCATCAACCCGGACATAGGCGGCATGCGCATTTACGAAGCCATGCGCCTGCGCCTGCCGGACTTTTTTATCCACAGCGGTGACACCATCTACGCCGACGGCCCAGTGCCGGCCCAGCTGACCGTTGAAGACGGGCGCATCTGGCGCAACATCACCACTGAAGCCAAGAGCAAAGTCGCCGAAACCCTCGACGAATATCGCGGCAATTATCGCTACAACCTGCTGGATGAAAACGTGCGCCGCTTCAATGCCGAAGTGCCGCAGATCTGGCAGTGGGACGACCACGAGGTGATCAACAACTGGTCGCCGAGCAAGGTGCTCGATGAGCGTTACCAGACCAAGGACATCAACACCTTGGTCGGCCGCGCACGCCAGGCCTGGCTGGAGTATTCACCGATGCGCCGCCAGAGCGCCGATGGCGGTGGGCGCATCTATCGCAAGCTCAGCTACGGGCCGTTGCTGGATGTGTTCGTGCTGGACATGCGCAGTTATCGCGGGCCTAACGACGACAATCTGGGCGGCGAAAAGCCCTTTATGGGCCGTGAGCAACTGGATTGGCTCAAGCGCGAACTCAAGGCCTCCCAGGCGCAGTGGAAAGTCGTGGCCGCCGACATGCCTATCGGCCTCGGCGTGCCCGACGGTGAAGTCAGCCCCGGCGTGCCACGTTGGGAAGCCATCGCCAACGGCGACCCAGGCCCGGCCCAAGGTCGTGAGCTGGAGATTGCCGAACTGTTAGGGTTTTTGCGCGCGCAGCAGGTGCGCAACCATGTGTGGCTGACGGCGGATGTGCATTACTGCGCGGCGCATCATTACCACCCGGACCGCGCGGCGTTTCAGGATTTCGAGCCGTTCTGGGAGTTTGTGGCCGGGCCGCTGAATGCGGGGAGCTTCGGGCCTAATCAACTGGACAAAACCTTTGGACCGGAGGTGGTGTTCCAGAAGGCTCCGCCTGCGCAGAACACTTCGCCGTTTGCCGGTTTTCAGTTTTTTGGTGAAGTGCAGATTGACGGGCAGACGGCGGAGTTGACCGTGATCTTGCGTGACTTGGATGGGGTCTCGGTGTTCGAGCAAAAGCTGCAGCCCGCCTGACCTGCAATGCACGTAAAACTGTGGGAGCTGGCTTGCCTGCGATGGCATCACCCTGGTGTCACTGATACACCGAGGTGCCTGCATCGCAGGCAAGCCAGCTCCCACAGTTGCTCCTC
>NZ_VBVZ01000893.1 GCF_005863185.1 Pseudomonas edaphica | reverse complement strand
GGTGGGTAGATCCGTTAGGCTTGAATACTTGTCCTGGGGCTGATGGGTGCAAGCCAAACAATTCTGCTCAGAATCCTATAGCAGGGGTTGAACACGGAGAACCCGCTTTACCTCAACTGGGACGCGCACAGCGACAAGCACGCATTAATGAGCTTGGAGAGGCCAACGCTCACCGGCGCTTATCAGAACTGGAAAGGTCAATCCCAGGGGCGCACTTCTTGGAAAAACACGGTGCTCAAACGTCCCTGGAATCTCAACTTGAGCGAGTGATTACAGCTAGAAACCCTACCACTGGGGAAATTGAAACGTTTACCAGAGGAAGGAACGCAGGACAACCTAGACCTCCAAGCGCAGCTACACATTTTCTGAGCCATAGAGATCAATTAAACGCAATCGATCGTGCAATACTAATTTTCAAACTCAACGGCAGAGCAGACATACAGGCTCCAATGGACATGGGAAAGATTATAGGCGAGGGTTATAAAAGAGATAGTCTAGAATACGGAAAACAGAGGAAAGCCATAGTGTATTTCAATAGTGATGGAAAACCGATCACTGCATTCACGGAGTTCTAAGAATGAAACGACAACCAAAGCTCACAATACTACGCGGCCTGTTATTCACTTACTGCATAGAAAACACCACAGATGTAGAAAGAGAAGGAATCATAGTATCGAAAGACGTTAACAATCCTAAAGAGCTCGCGGAGCTTTTCGATGCATTGACCAAAGCAGAATATTTCTCCTACAGAGAAGATGAGCAACAATGGTATATAGATACACTTGAACATTTTTTATCTACAGATGAAGATTTCGAATCTGTTTTTTACTTATTTGACACCTACTTCGAAGATGAAATACTTGACAAAAGAGCTTTTATGACCGTGCTGCTCGAACGCCTTAAAAGCTACATGAGCGAAGCGCTCTCAGCTAAACCGATACAAGACGGCACCCACTAAACCCAACCCAAAGGCAAAACCAACCTATGCAACTAAGTACTAAATTCAAAAGCCACAAAATGCAACTTGCAGCACTGAATGAAGTCACCACAAGAACAGCCCGCAAACTGGAGCCTTTCACTGGAGAGGATTACTACGGAAACCCCATCGTCCGCATAGAACTGCAAGGCTGTGGAGAAGGCTACATTCCTAACCCAGAGGATCTGACCAACCCAGTATATGATGATGACATGAATACCATCGTTGCAAAATTCGACCGTGAAACCAAAAAACTCTACACCGTATTCCCCGTGAGTGACGACCAATGCTAAAAAACCCTTTTCTAAATAAGCCCTACCAGCCAAAATTTCGACACTTCCTTTCCCCCTTCGACATCTATGATCGTGAAGAAACACTGGGCGAAATATTTTCAACCTACAACATCAATCATAAACGCGACAGAGAAAAACTAATCAAAAAGTACATTATAGACAAAAGTACAGACTTAAATTATCGGCATCGAAAACTCTTGGTCGACACTTTAGGCGATGCTCTTGAAGACGAAACTTATGATTTTTCGCAAGCTTTGAGCCAGGCTCCTGGTTTTTACTGTTCTCTACCTTGGGGATGGAGCGATATGGAGGATCCAAGAGGTTTCTTCGAGGACATCTACAGGATGACGAATGAGTGGTGGAAAGACGACCTCCAAAAAGCCAGCCTTGAAGACCCATCAACATGGTGAAAACACCACCTACACCACTGAAACACCCCACCACTGTGGCGAGCAGGCTTGCCCTGCGTTGGGCTGCGCAGCAGCCCCAATAGGGAAAAAGCGAGATACTAGCGT
>NZ_VBVZ01000892.1 GCF_005863185.1 Pseudomonas edaphica | reverse complement strand
GGCGGCGGAGAACACGGCGATTTGCGTCAGCGCCGGGAACGGCGTCCATGCAAGCGCCAGGTAGCCAATGCAACTGGTCGCCAGGCTCAGGCTCAGCCCTGGCAAGGTCAGGCGCAATGCCGGCCAGCTGCGCCAGGGTTGCAGGCTCCAGCTTTTGGACAGGTAATGCAGCGGGTAATCCACCGCCACGCCGATCAGGCTGGAGCCCAGCACCAGGGTCATCACATGCATATGGCCGAACAGTGCCACACAGGCTACCGCGCCAAACAGCATACCCACCAGCACCGGCACAAACGCCAGCAGCACCCGCCAGCGCCGGAACGCCAGCAACAGCAACAACAGGATGCCCAGCGTGGCGCCACCGCCCACCCAGGTGATTTCCCGCGTGGCCTGTTGCTGCCCGTTGGCGGCGTAAAGCAGGCCGCTGGCAGCGAGCAATTGCGCGCCTTGCTCGCTGGCCTGTTCGCGACTGGCCTGGAGCAGGTCCGCCACTTGCAGCGGCAGTTTCATGTCAAAGGCATTGCCGGTGGTGCGCGCACGCAGCAGCACCCAGCTTTTGCCGTCGGCATCGGCAATCAAGGCGCCGCTGCCGATATCGAGCTGCACCGAACCGTGCTGCGGCTGGCTGTTCTGGATGCGACCGGTAAGGCCCAGCCAGTCGTCCTGGCTCGGCACCAGGCTGAACCCGGTAAACGGGTCGAACAGCGCTTGCACGCGCTGCTGAATGAACGCGTCCGGGTGCTCGATCAGTTGCTCGCGGTCCTTGGCCGAGAGCATCGCCAGCCGACCGCGCAGCAATTGTTCACGCAGGGCGGGCAAGTCGGCTTGCAGGTTCCACTGCACTTTTTCAAACAGGCCGCTGGCCTGCCAGCGTTCGCCCATTTGCTGCGCCACTGCTACGGCTTTTTGCCGATCGGCATGCCCCACCAACACCAGCATTTCGCGGTTCAGCGGTTCCTGCATACGCTGTTCGGCCTTGAGTTCCAGCGCATCCGGCGTGCTGCCCGGCACCAGTTCCATCAGGTTGGCCGACAATGGCGCGCCATGGCGCCACTGCCAGCCGGCCAGCGCCAACACCGCCACCAGCAGGATCAGGAACAGGCGTGGCAGCCAGCGCTCACTGGGCAAAGTCGTGTTGCTCCGATTCGCTCAACGGTTGGCCGGCAGTGCTGTCCTGCATGCGCAGCACGGTGCTGTCGCCCTGGGTTTCGAGCAGTTCGATTGTTTGCACCAGCTCGCCGCCGTCGATATTGATCTGGGTGAATACCTGCTTGAGCAGCAGCGAGCGTGGGACCAGCGTCAGCTTCCACTGTTGGGCTTCGCCTTGCAGATGCAGCTCGAAATCGCGCTGCAAGCCACTGCTGTCGCCTTGGAGTACGGCAAGGAACAGGCGATTCTGCTCGGCACCGGCGCTCTTGTTCGGCAGCAATTGCCAGCCGTTGGCGTCACGTCGGGCGATGCCTTGGGCGCTGATGCGGTAGTCCTGTTGCAGCGGGGTTTTCAACAGCCACAGCAGGCCGTGGTCTTTGGCGAGTACGAACGTGCCTTTGCTGACCAAGGGCTGGGGCAGGGCGCGCAGGTGTTTTTCCTGGATGAAGCTGCCGTGGATTACGGCGGGTTTGGCCAGTTGGTCACTTAGCTGCTGCAGGTCGAAGGCGTGGGCACTGAAACTCAGCAGCAACCCGATCAATGTGGGAGCGGGCTTGCCCGCGATGAACCTGAGGGCGCTGCGCAGTATCAGGCGAAGCGCGTTATCGTTGACGATCATCGCGGGCAAGCCCGCTCCCACATTAGATCTCATTT
>NZ_VBVZ01000891.1 GCF_005863185.1 Pseudomonas edaphica | reverse complement strand
TCAATGTGCAGTTCTCCGACAAATGCCCCTACGACGACGCGGTGCGCCTTAACAGCATTTGCCAAAGCCACGACGGTATCGACGAAATCCATTGTGACGGCTCGGTCACCTTCAACCCCAGGTGCATGGCAATCATGCAGACGATGCTGGGGTACTCCAAGGACATCATGTCGGTTCGGCAGTCCGCGGACTGTGCTCGGGAGTTGGCGGGAAAGTACCTGTCTTTCAAGAATTCAATCGGCTAGGAGCGGTGTGCCATGAGTCAAATCCTGGGGTATGAACACGAGGAAGTAGCCAATTACTCAACTCAATATTCGTCGGACTTTGTCGAGCGCTGGGACGCGTTGATTGATTGGGAAAAAAGAAAGGCCGGCGAGAAGGGGTTCTTTGAGCAGTTGCTGAAAAGTCACGGTGTGAGATCGGTGCTGGATGTATCCACGGGCAGTGGTTTTCATGCCGTACAACTCACACAGGCAGGTTTCAAGGTGGTCGCTACGGACGGTAGCGGCACGATGTTGAAAAAAGCCCGGCAGAACTTCCTTGAACGTGAATTGGCTATTGAATCCCACCATATGGAGTGGCTTGACCTCGACCCGGACGTGCTGGGCACGTTCGATGCCGTAGTGTGCCTGGGCAGTTCACTGTGCCATGTGTTTGAGGCGCACGACCGCATGAGCGTGCTGCGCAAGTTCAGGGCATTGCTCAAGCCAGGCGGTGTGTTGATTGTTGATCAGCGTAATTTTTTTGCTATCCGCGCGGGCAACTTCAAATCCAGCGGCAATTATTATTACTGCGGGGCCAGTGCGTCGGTCAGCCTGGGAAGGGTCGATGCACAGGTGTGCGAGTTCATTTACGACTTTGAAGATAAACAACGCTACAGCCTGAAAGTGTATCCGTTATTACCCAAAGAACTGGCCGACGAGATTCAGGCTAGCGGCTTCTCTGCCCATGAAGATTACGGTGATTTTCAGCGTGACTTCGACAGGATGAATTGTGATTTTGTCATCCACACCGCCCGCGCCGTGTGAGGGCGTCATGATGAGCACACTCGTACAGAATAATTCTCGCGCGCTGGACAGCGTGGTGCTGGCAGTCGTACTGACAGGGTTTGTGGCCAGTACCTATGGATTCGGCGTTTACTTGTTCGCCAACCTGGTCGTTGATATGCGCCGAGATATCGGCTTTGACTACACCACTGTGGGCTTGATCACCGGCGGCGCACAGATCGGCTTTCTGCTGTTTTCTTCGGTCACCAGTTACATCAGCCGTTTTTTCGAAGGTTGGAAAATCAGCCTGGTATCCACCGTGGTGACGTCTCTGGCCCTGCTGGGCTTGAGCGTCAGCGACAGCATTTGGTTGTCGGGTGGGTTGTTGATTTTGCTGGGAGGGTGCTCCGCTTCGGTTTACATCCCTCTGGCAGAAATCGTCACCAAGGGTTTCAGTCCAGGTAATCGCTCCCGGGTCATGGGGCTGATCTCCAGTGGCACCAGCTATGGCGTGTTCATCAACGGGTTACTGGTGTCGTTTCTCACCTTGCAGGGTGGCTGGCGCTCGATCTGGTTGACCGCCGGCCTTGTGTCATTGGGCCTCTGTTTCGTGGCCTGGTTTCTGTTGCGTAACATGGGGGCGGAGCAGGCGGCTGGTTTTTCAGGTGAGCGCTCGCGGTCGCTCGATGGCCACACGCCATGGCTGAGCCGTTCGCTGTACCTGATCTGGGGCATCGCCTTTCTCAATGGGATGGCACTGCTGCCGTTTCAGACTTACCTGGCACCTTACCTGCGCGATGAATTAGGCGTTTCGGTAC
>NZ_VBVZ01000088.1 GCF_005863185.1 Pseudomonas edaphica | reverse complement strand
GATTTTGTGCAATTATTTGCTGAATAACGCGGCATTCCTCACGTTTTATGTAATAAATCCTACAGACGATGTAACAATCCGTTTAATCATGACTCAAGAGCGGCAAGCCCCCCGAGCTCACGGTTTGGCTCCGGGGCATGAATCGTGTGTATTTCTACGTTAAGGATGTCGAGTGCCGAACCTGCCCTCACTCAAACGCTTGTGCAATCTCCACCCATTGGGTATCGCCCTGCTCTGCGTGTGCGCGCTGCCCGCGTCCGCCGCCGACGGCCCGCAGCCAGGCCAGGAAGCCCTGCGTTTGCAGCAACAACAGCAGCGCGACCTGCAGCAATTACAGCTGGAGCAACGCCAGCGCCAGCTCCAGAAAGGCAGCTTCGGCACACCGACGGCCGCCCCCACTGTGCCAGCAGACAATGTCAAAGATGAACGCTGCTGGCCGCTGAGCGGCACACGCCTGGCCGGTGTCACGCTGTTCAGCAGGGCCGAGATGAATAAACACATCGAGCCCTATGTCGCCCCGTGCATGGGCGTCACCCAGATCAACCGCCTGCTGGCCGAGATCACTCGCCTGTACGTCGAGGCCGGTTATATCGCCAGCCGCCCGTACCTGATCAGCACCCCGGCTGCCGGGCAACCGCTGGATATCCATGTCGAAGAAGGCTACCTGGAAGCCATCGAACTGGCCGACCAAAGCTTGCCCGTGTCCCTGGCCGGCGCCTTCCCCGGGCTGCTCGGCAAGCCACTGAACCTGCGCGACCTGGAGCAAGGCCTGGACCAGCTCAACCGCCTGCGCTCGGTGGACCTCACCGCGGATATCGCCCCTGGCCGTGAACCTGGTGCCTCGCGCATCATCCTGCGTTCGCGCAGTAGCGCCTCACGTTGGGGGTTGGGCCTGGGAGTGGATAACCTTGGCAGCGCCGGCACCGGGCGTGATCGCAACGCCATCAGCCTGAGCCTGGACAGCCCGCTGCAGCTCAACGATTCACTCAACCTGAGCTTCAGCGACACGCTCAACCACGGCCCGCGTTACAGCCGCAGCAACAGCCTGTTTTATTCGATCCCCTACGGCTACTGGACCTACAGCCTGTTCGCCAGCCATGCCGAATACCGCTCACCGCTCAAGGTCAGCAACACCATGCTGTACAACAGCGGCCGTACCGATCAGATCAGCCTGCGCACCGACCGCGTGTTGTGGCGCGACCAGGGCCATCAACTCAGCGCCAACCTGCAACTGGCCTACAAGGACGTCGACAGCTACCTGCAAAAGGTCCGCTTGGGCATCCAGAGCCCAACGCTGAGCGTGGCCGAGGCCGGTTTGAACCTGTTCTGGCTCAACAGCGCGGTGTGGAACCTGGACGTCAATTACGCCCAGGGCCTGACCTGGTTCGGCGCTGATCGCGACGCTGACCAAGTACAGAAAAACCTGCCCCAGGCGCAGTTTCACAAATACCGCGCCAACCTCACTCAATGGCGCAACGGCCAATGGCGCACGCAACCCTGGCAGTGGCAGAGCCAGCTGTCTGCGCAATACAGCCCGGACCGTTTGCCTGCCATTGAGCAACTGCTGGGCACCGACGATTCGGCTGTGCGTGGCTACCGCGAAAACAGTGCCTCGGGCGCCATCGGTGCGGTGTGGCGCAACACCTTGCGCCTGCCGCTCAACAGCGACCTTCCGGTAAAAATCACCCCGCGCCTGGGCCTGGACAACGGTTGGGTCAAGCGCGAACACGGCGCCCCGGGCCAACGCCTGAGCGGCGCGAGTGCCGGGCTCAACCTGAGCTGGAAGAACGTGCAGCTCGACGTCGATTACCAACGCAATTTGCACACGCCAACAGGCTTTGGCCAGGAGCCGGAGGTCTGGCTGACGCGCCTTAGCTTGCAGATATGAGCGTGCAGATATGAGTGTGCAGATTTAAACCAACACCCGATTAGCCTGAAACAACCGCCGTACCTGACCACCCCAGTAGCGTTGCAACGAACAACGCACGAGGCGGCTCAGCCAACATAGAGCGAACTTACTTATGCCGACTGACACCCACACGTTTCACCTTTCACCCCAGGGCAAACTGCGCTGGGCCATCGCCAGCCTGTTCCTGCTGCCGCAGCTGGTACTGGCCGCCGGCATCACCGTGGTCGAAGGGCCTGGCGGGATACCGCAACTGCAAAACCAGCAGGGCGTGCCCATCGTCAATATCGTCGCGCCGAATGCCGGCGGCCTGTCCCATAACCAGTTCCTGGACTACAACGTCGACCGTCAGGGCGTGGTGCTGAACAACGCCCTGCAGGCCGGCCAGTCGCAACTCGCCGGGCAACTGGCGGCGAACCCGCAGTTCCAGGGCCAGGCGGCGAGCGTGATCCTCAACGAAGTGATCAGCCGCAACGCCTCGACCTTAAACGGCGCCCAAGAGATTTTCGGTAAGGCGGCCGATTATGTGTTGGCCAACCCCAACGGTATTTCGGTGAATGGCGGGAGCTTCATCAACACCCCGAACGCCAACCTGGTGGTGGGCCGCCCCGAACTCAATGACGGCAAGCTACAAGCCTTGAACACCCGCGACGCAAGCGGCCAACTGACAGTGCACGGCCAGGGCCTGCAAAACCGTGCGGGCTCGATCAACCTGATCGCGCCGCGCATCGACAGCGACGGGCGCTTGAGTGCCCGCGATCAACTGAACCTCACCGCAGGCCGCAACCAGGTCGACTTCGCCAGTGGGCAAGTGCGCCAGGTCGACCCGGCCAGCAAGACCCAGGACCAGCGCATCGACGCCAGCCTGTTTGGGGCGATGCAGGCCGGACGCATCAACATCATCAGCACGGCCGAAGGTGCTGGCGTGCGCGTAGGCGCGGTGCAGGTAGAAGGTCGTGACGGGGTCAACGTCAGCTCGGCCGGCGACCTCGACATCGGCGGCCAGGTCCACGCCAACAGCCTGGACGCCACCCGTGCCGGTGTGCGAAGCCAGCATGGCGATGTGGACTTGCACAGCGCCAAGGATTTGAACCTGGCCGCCACCGACGTCAGTGGGCGCAACGTCAAGCTCGACGCCGGTCGCAACCTGACCCTCAGTAGCCTGGAAAGCCGCAAACTCCAGGAAAAACGTGAACAGTGGGACAACAGCAACTTCCTGTTCACCTACGAAACCTACGACCGCGCCACCACTGATAAAGACTCGCGCCAGCACGGTAACAAGGTCGTAGCGCAGCAGGATGCAACGCTGTCTTCCGGCGCCAAGGCCGAGATCAAGGCCAGCCAAGTCGAAGCGGGCAATGCCTTACGTGTCAACAGCGGCGCCGACCTGCTGGTGAACGCCGCGACTGAAACCCATGAAACCCGCGATCAGGGCAACCATCGCAAACATCTGTGGAAAGCCAACTGGGATAAATCTTCCAGCGAGCAACGCAGCGTCACCAGCAGCCTCAAGGCCGGCAAAACGCTGGAGCTGACCAGCCAGCAGAAACTGCAATTGCAAGGCGCCGAACTGAAAACACCCGGCGATATTCAATTGGCCGGCCGCCAAGTGGAGATCAGCAGCGCCAGCCGCACCCAGGTAAGCCGCGACAACGCTTACTCCGGCGACCTGACCGGCGGCAGCTTCTTTGGCAAGAGCGGCGACGGCGACAAGGGCAAAACCTTGAACACCGGCAGCAAGGTCAACGCCGACGGCAAACTGCTCGTCAAGGCCGACGACGTGCGCATCAGCGGCAGCCAGGCGCGTGGCGGCAAGCAGGCCAGCGTGATCAGCGACAAAGGCTCGCTGGTGATCGACGGCGTAAAAGACACCTCCCACGACAATAGCTACAGCAACGACAGCAAGTTCTTCGGCATTTCCAAGGATGAAAGCCGCAAGCAACTCAAGGACAGCACTGTCGTGGCCAGCAACCTGCGCTCGGACAGCAACCTCAAGCTGCAAAGCGCCAAGGACATTCAAGTCAGTGGCTCTCAGGTCTCGGCCGCCGGTAAATTACAGGCGGACGCCAAGGGCGATATCAAGATCGCTTCGGCTGACAACACCACACACGACACCACCACCACTCACACCCGTGGTTTCGATGGCTACGCCAAGGAAAACGCCGAAGGCACCCGCCAGTACCGCGCTGGCGTGAGCTTTGAGGACCAGCAGCAAACCAGCAAGACCGACACCACAAAACAACAAGCTTCCAGCCTCAGCGGCGCCAACGTGGCGGTCACCGCCGATGGCAATGTGAGCATCAAGGGTTCCGGCGTCCAAGCCACCCAGGGCGATGCAATTTTGAGCGGCAAAAACGTCGAGTTGCTGGCGACCGATAACAGCACGCGCAACACCACCGACAAAACCACCACCGGCGGTGGCGTGTACTACACCGGCGGTCTGGACAAGGCTGGCAACGGCGCACAGTTCAGCCATCAAAGCAGCCACGACAACAGCAGCAACACCACCGCGCAAACCAGCAACGTGGCAGCGGCTGGCAAACTGACCATCAACGCCGGCAACACCCTCACCAGCCAGGGCGCGCAGGTCAAGGCAGGCTCCGAATTGCAGGTCAACGCCGGCACCGTCGATAACCAGGCGGCGCACAACAGCCAGACCAGTACCCACAAGGAAAACGGTTGGACCGCCGATGTCGGCGTCAATGTCGAATACAAAGGCATCACCCGACCAATCGAAAAAGCCGTCGAAGGTGTGGCCCAGGCCAAATTCCATCAACCCGGTTTGCTCGATGCTTTCGAGCAGCCGAATGTCGGGCTGGACGTGGAAGTCGGTCACACCAACAAGACCCGCACCCAGCAGGACAGCACGGCGGTGGTCAGCCAGTTCAGTGGCGCCACGGTGCAGGTCGATGTCGCCGGTAAGTTGCAGGATGAAGGCACTCAGTACCGCGCCACCGATGGCGGGCTGAAGATCGATGCCGGCGAGCATATCGCCAGCGCCGCAGCCAACACCCACAGCAGCAGCGAACAAAGCGTGGACGCCAAGGCAGGCGTGCGGGTCTACACCACCACCGGTGAAGACGTGAACGTGCGCGGCAGCGGCGCAGGCGGCAGCAGCGATGTGCGCGAAGCCAGCAGCACGGCGGTGGTCGGCAGCTACGCGGGCACTCAGGGCGTGAACATCACGGCCAAGGCCGATGCGCGTTACGCGGGCAGCCAGTTCAACGGTGGCCAGGCGGGCGTCAACCTCAAGGCCGGTGGCGAGTTGGCGCTTGATCAGGCCAGCGACACGCAAAGCACAACCAGCAACAGCCTGCGCGGTAATGGTTCATTGACCGTGGGCACCGCACCGGGCACCAACGGTACCAACGTCAACCTCGGTGCTGGTGTGCAACTGGATAACAAGCAGCTGGCCACCCAAGACAGCCAGGCGCGGGTCGCGACGCTTCAAGGCAGCGGACCGATTCAGCTCAGCAGCGGCGCCGACATGACCCTGCAAGGCACGCAGATCGCCAGCAACGGTGATATCAGCCTGAATGCCGGCGGCAAGCTGGACCTGCAAGCGGCCACCAATACGCATGTCAGCAATGGCAGCAACCTCGGCGGCGGCCTGAGCGTCGGTGCCGGAAAAACCAGTGGCGCCGACAGCAGCGCCAAGACTGGCAGCCTGAGTGCCAACTTCAATATCGGCAAGGTGGCGGAAAACGATCAGGGCGTGGTTGTCGGGCTGTTGCACAGCAAGGGCAACGTGAGCCTCTCCAGCGCCGATGATCTCCATCTGCAAGGTACGCAGATTGCCGCCAAAACGGTCACCCTCGATGCGCAAAACGGCGGCATCCTGCAAGAGTCGGCGCAATCCACCCAGGCTCACAACAGCTGGGGCGTGACCCTCGGCGCGGGTGGCAGCGGCGGTAAAACAACACGGGGCGACGCCGGTGAACACGACACACCCAAGACCCAGCTGGGCATCAATGCCCGCGCCAAGGTCGATGTGGACCACGTGCAAGGCACCACCCAGCACGACAGCCTGATCAAGGCCGATAGCGTAGCCATCAACAGTGCCGGTGATACCCATCTGGCGGGTGCGCGGATAGAGGCGGATCAGGTCAGCGGCAACGTCGGCGGGGATCTTGTGGTCGAGAGCCGCAAAGATCACGTCAGCAGCACTAAGGTCAACGTCGACGCCAAGCTTGATGTCGAAAAAAACCAACCCGGCGTGGTCAACAAGCTCGCCAAGACCACCGGCCCGCTCAAGGACAAGGTGCAAGCCAAGGCCGAGGGCGCGTTCGACAAGCATCGGGAGAAGTTGGAAAACGCCGTCGACAAAGGCACCGAGCACCTCGCTTCGGCCAAGGACAGCGTGATCAACGCCAAGGAGCGCCTGGGCGAAAAGCTCAGCCGCAGTGGCAGCTACGAGGTGAATCCTGAACCCCGTGGCGCCTTTGGCACCCGCGTGGACCAGGCCAAGACCTACCTCGCGGACAAGAAAGATGCACTGGGCACGCGCCTGTCCAGCTTCAAGGACAAAGTCTGGCCAAAAACCAGCGACAGCTACACCGTCAGCGGCAAGGACACCGCCGGCAGCAAGGTGGCCGATACCGCGCAAAACGTACTGTTCGGTGACAAGAGCGGCAACACCAGCTACACGCCGACGCTGAACCTGGACGTCAGCCACGTGGTGAAAGACAGCGTTAATCAGGCCTCGGGCATTCGCGGTGCTCAGGGCGTAAACCTTGAAGTGGCTGGCGACACACGGCTGACTGGCGCGCGGATCAGCGCCGAAAGCGGCAAGGTTGAGTTGGGCGGTTCCAAAGTGACGGCGACGACGTTGGCAGGCAGCGACTATCGCGCCGATGTCGGGCTGAACCTGTCGAAATCGCCGGTCAACCTGGCGCTGGGCGCCAAGGACGAACTGACCCAGAAACAGGACGACGCCACACGCAAGGATCAGGCTTTCAACCTTGGGCCGCTGCGGGTCGGCGGGCACAGTGACCAGCAGGAATTACAGGCGGGGATTGACCAGAAAGGCAGCTAAGTAGCATCGCCTGGGTGACAGCAGCCATGCTCGCTGCCACCCAGGCAAACATTTCTAAATGTTTCTTCATAAAGCCAAACCGTCATTAAACAGCAACATATCAGGAATTAAATCGTCACGTCTTAGACAGGTGGGCCTACCCACTTACCCCTTACCTTGAGGTGTTGTCGTGATGTTGCCGACTAAAAAAAGTCTGTCTGTATTGTTGAGCGCCCTGTGCCTGAGCGGCATGGCCCACGCCACCGACGTTACCGGTGCCGGCTCCAGCTTCGTCTACCCGGTGCTGTCCAAGTGGTCGCAGGACTACAGCAAGAACTCCAGCAACCGCATCAACTATCAGTCGATCGGCTCCGGCGGCGGCATCGCCCAGATCAAGGCAGCCACCGTTGACTTCGGCGCCTCTGACGCACCACTGTCGGCCGACGATCTCAAAGCCGGCGGCCTGGGTCAGTTTCCCAGCGTGATCGGCGGCATCGTGCCGGTGATGAACGTCGAAGGCGTGGCCGCAGGCCAGCTGAAACTCGACGGCGACACCCTGGCAAAGATCTTCCTCGGTGACATCAAGGCCTGGAACGACCCTGCCATCGCCGCGCTCAACCCTGGTGTGAAGTTGCCAAGCGCAAACATCACCGTGGTGCACCGTTCGGACGGCTCCGGCACCTCGTATAACTTCACCAACTACCTGGCCAAAGTCAGCGACAGCTGGAAAACCAAGATTGGTTTCGGCACCACCGTACCGTGGCCGGTCGGTGTGGGCGGCAAGGGCAACGAAGGCGTTTCGGCCTACGTGAAGCAGATCAAGAACTCGATCGGCTTTGTGGAATACGCCTACGCCCTGCAGAACAAAATGACCTTTGCCTCACTGAAGAACGCGTCCGGCAAGTTCGTCGAGCCTAACGCCAAGGCGTTCCAGGCCGCCGCCGACACCGCCGACTGGGCCAGTGCCAAAGACTTCAACCTGATCATGACCAACGCCCCAGGTGAAGGCGCATGGCCGATCACGGCCACCACCTGGATCATCATGTACAAGCAGCCCAAGAATGCCGAGCAAAGCCAGGCGGCGTTCAACTTCTTCAAGTGGTCGCTGGAAAAAGGCCAGGAACAGGCTGCGGCCCTGGACTACGTCGCATTGCCGGGCTCCCTGGTGTCGCGAATCGAAGATTACTGGAAGTCTGACTTCGCCCACTGATTCGCCCTACGACCGCCTTCCTCGATAACTGAGGAAGGCGCTGAGCACCTCTGATATGAACGACACGGTCCACACCCTGGTTATGACTACTCACGCGAGCGACACCGGGGGCGACCGCCGCGCCGCCCGCGATCAACGCCACGACCTGTGGTTCAAACGCTCGATGTTCGGTGCCGCCATGCTGGTACTGGCGCTGCTGGGCGCCATTGCCGCCTCGACCCTGTGGGGCGGCGGGCTGGCGTTCAAGACGTTTGGTTTCGGTTTCATCACCAGCACCGAGTGGGATGCCGTCAATAACCACTTTGGTGCCGTGGTGCCGATTTACGGCACCTTGGTCACCTCCTTTCTCGCCTTGCTGATTGCCGTTCCGGTGAGTTTCGGCATCGCGATTTTTCTGACTGAAGTTGCACCGCCCTGGCTGAAAATGCCGGTGGCCTCGGCGATTGAGCTGCTGGCCGGTATCCCGTCGATCATCTATGGCATGTGGGGTTTGTTTGTGTTCGGGCCTTTCATGGCCGAACACCTGTCGCCGTTGATCAATGACTACCTGGGCGCCCTGCCCTTTGTTGGCTCGCTGTTCCAGGGGCCGCCACTGGGAATCGGCATGCTCACCGCCGGCATTGTGCTGGCGGTGATGATCATGCCGTTTATCACCTCGGTGATGCATGAGGTGTTTCGCAGCGTGCCCACGCAGTTGAAAGAATCCGCCTACGCCTTGGGCAGCACGACGTGGGAAGTGGTGTGGGACATTGTTCTGCCTTACACCCGCTCGGCGGTGGTCGGCGGTATCTTCCTCGGCCTGGGCCGCGCCCTTGGCGAGACCATGGCGGTGACCTTCGTATTGGGTAACGCACAACAGTTTTCCGCCTCGTTGCTGATGCCCAGCAGTTCCATCGCCTCGGTCATCGCCAACGAATTCAGCGAGGCCTACACCGACCTGCATCGCTCTGCGCTGATCGCCTTGGGTTTCCTGCTGTTTATCGTGACCTTCGTCGTGCTCGCGCTGGCGCGGCTGCTGCTGATGCGTCTGTCGCGCAAGGAAGGGCTATGAACGCCAACGAACGCCTGTACCGCAAACGCGCCGTTAAAAATGGCGTGGCCATGCTCCTCAGTTGCGGCGCCACCGCCTTTGGCTTGCTGTGGCTGACGTGGATTCTGCTGACCACCATTATCAACGGGTTCCAGGCCCTGAACCTGCGCCTGTTTACCCAGATGACCCCACCGCCCGGCACCGAGGGCGGCCTGGCCAATGCGTTTTATGGCAGCGCGTTGATGTCGGCTATCGCGTTGCTGATCGGTACGCCCATCGGGCTGATGGCCGGCATCTGGCTGGCAGAGTTCGCACGCCACTCGCGCCTGGGGACTACGGTGCGTTTCATCAATGACATCCTGCTGTCCGCCCCCTCGATTGTGCTGGGTTTGTTCATCTACACCGGGGTCATCCTGCCGCTGAACCTGCTGACCAATCATCAGGTCGGCTTCTCTGCCATCGCCGGTGCGCTGGCGCTGGCGCTGCTGGTGATTCCGGTGGTGGTGCGCACCACCGATGAAATGCTCCAGCTACAACCCTCCACCATGCGCGAGGCGGCCCTGGCACTCGGTGTACCGCAGTGGAAGCTGACGCTGCAAATCGTGCTGCGGGCGGCCAAGGCCGGCGTAGTCACCGGCATTCTGCTTGCCCTGGCGCGCATCACCGGGGAAACCGCGCCGCTGCTGTTCACCGCCTTTGGCAATCAGTTCTGGAGCAGCAACCTGCTCAAGCCGATCGCCAGCGTGCCCGTGGTTATTTTTCAATACGCCATGAGCCCGTTCGACGACTGGCATGCACTTGCCTGGGCCGGCGCATTGGTCCTGACGTTGTTCGTGCTGGTACTCAGCCTGGCATCCCGCCTGATTCTTTTACGCAATAGGTCTCACTGATGGACGCCACCGGCATTGCTCCCGACAAAACCAAAATCCAGGTGCGTGGGTTGGAGTTCTTCTACAACAACCAACGCTCGCTCAAATCCATCAACATGGATATTCCGGAAAAGCGCATTACCGCCATCATCGGGCCTTCGGGCTGCGGCAAGTCCACCATGCTGCGGGTGTTCAACCGCATCTACTCGATGTACCCCAAGCAGGAAGCGCGCGGCGAAGTGCTGCTCAACGGCGAAAACATCCTCGCGCCCGGCTACTCGATGAACCGCCTGCGCAGCCACGTAGGCATGGTGTTCCAGAAGCCGGTGCCGTTTCCGATGTCGATCTACGACAACATCGCCTACGCGGTGCGTCACCACGAAAAACTCTCGCGCCGCGAAATGAACGACCGCGTCGAACAGGCCCTGCGCGGCGGTGCGCTGTGGGATGAAGTCAAAGACAAACTCAACCAGAGCGCCCAGAGCCTCTCCGGCGGCCAGCAACAACGGCTGTGCATCGCCCGCACCATCGCGCTGCGCCCGCAGGTGCTGCTACTGGACGAACCAACCTCCGCCCTCGACCCGATTTCCACCGGGCGTATCGAACAGTTGATTACGGAATTGAAGGCGCAGTACACGGTGATCATCGTGACCCACAACATGCAGCAGGCCGCGCGGGTGTCGGACAGCACCGCGTTTATGTTCATGGGGGAATTGATTGAGCATGGCAAGACCGATCAGATCTTTACCACGCCGAAGATGAAGCAGACGGAGGACTATATTACGGGGCGGTTTGGCTAAGGCCGGACAACGAGCCGTCTCTTGGAGGCGGTTTTTTACCAGCGCCAAATTGCAGGCAAAAAAAAACCCGGAAATCCTCACTTGCGTGGGCCTTCCGGATTTTCTAAACCGCCAAAAATGGTGGGTCGTGTGGGATTCGAACCTACGACCAATTGGTTAAAAGCCAACTGCTCTACCAACTGAGCTAACGACCCGCTGTGTGGTGGCGCGTATAATACTGATTTCTAAGGATTATTCAACACCTTATTTTAAATAAATCAGAAATAACGCGTTGGGTCCGCAATTGCGGCGTTTTTGAAGCCTTCTGCTCGCAGTCTGCAAGCGTCACATTTCCCACAGGCACGACCGGAATCGTCTGCCTGGTAGCAGGAAACTGTCAGCGCGTAATCGACGCCCAGTCCTACGCCAGCCTTCACGATGTCTGCCTTGCTCATGTTCTGCAGCGGCGCCTGAATGCGGAATCCCTGCCCTTCCACTCCGGCCTTGGTCGCCAGGTTGGCCATGCGTTCGAATGCCTCGACGTATTCCGGACGGCAGTCCGGGTAGCCGTTGTAGTCGAGGGCATTAACGCCAATGAAGATGTCGCGGGCTTTCAATACTTCGGCCCAGCCAAGCGCGAGGGACAGGAATACGGTGTTGCGCGCCGGCACGTAGGTCAACGGAATGCCTTCGCTGGGCGCTTCAGGCACATTGATGCTGCTGTCCGTCAGGGCCGAGCCGCCGATGCCGTTGAGGTTGAGGCCGATCACCTTGTGCTCGACCACGCCCAGCTCACGGGCAACACGCTCGGCGGCGTGCAGCTCGGCGCGGTGGCGTTGGCCGTAGTCGAAACTCAGGGTGTAGCAGCTGTAGCCTTGGGCGCGGACCATGGCCACCAGCGTGGCGGAATCCAGACCGCCAGAGAGCAGGATGACCGCGCGCTTTTGCTCGGTCATGTCAGCGCCCCGGCTCGTCGTTCCACAGGTATTTGTGCAACTGCAATTGCAGGCGCACCGGCAGGTTGTCCGCCACGACCCAATCGGCCAGGTCGCGGGCGTTGAGGTCATGGTGGCTCGGCGAGAACAACACCTCGCCGGCACGGCGGTCGAGGTTGTACTGGATCAGCTTGGAGGCCGCCCAGTCATAGTCATCCCGCGAACAAATCACGAACTTGACCTGATCGTTGGCCGTCAGCAAATCCATGTTGTCGTAGAGGTTGCGGTGCGCTTCCTTGGAGCCCGGGGTCTTGAGGTCGACCACCCGGCTCACGCGCGCGTCAACCGCGGAGATATCCAGGGCGCCGCTGGTTTCCAGTGAAACCTCATAGCCAGCGTCACACAGCCGCTTGAGCAACGGGATGGCATTCGGCTGGGCCAGGGGCTCACCACCGGTCACACAGACGTAGCGCGGCTTGAAGCCGGCAACCTGCTCGATGATGTCGTCGAGGGTGCGCACGGTGCCACCGCTGAAGGCGTAGGCGCTGTCACAGTATTGGCAACGCAACGGGCAGCCGGTCAACCGTACAAATACGGTAGGCAGGCCAGCGGTACGCGTTTCACCCTGTAACGAGTAAAAAACTTCGGTAATACGTAATGTGTCTTGCATAGTCGCCACGGGCGTAACAGCTAAACAGGCTGTCCGCCTCCGTCAGGCACTTCAAGGAACCCCGCCAACGCGTAGGCCCCAAAAAGCGTGTTTCATAAAAGGGCGTGGATTCTAACGAAAAAACCCGCGCCAGGCGCGGGTTTCTTCTAAACGGGTTGCATCGCTTACAAGCGCTGCAGATCCCGCTGGGCCAACTGGGCTGCGGAGGTACCCGGATATTGGGCAACCACCTGTTGCAAAATGCCTTTGACCTTGTCGGTGTGACCCAGGCGGCGTTCTACATCAGCCAGTTTATACAGCGAGTCAGGCACCTTGGCATGCTTTGGGTACAGCTGGCTGACCTTGGCAAATGCCTGGCCTGCCGCTTGCAAATCACCCTTTGCCAGGTTCACCTCACCCAGCCAGTACTGGGCATTGCCCGCGTATTGGCTGTTAGGGTATTTGCGCAGGAATGCGGTAAAGGCCTGGCTGGCCTTATCGAAATCCTTGGCTTTGATCAGGTCAAAAGCTGCGTCGTAATACAGCTTTTCCTTGGCCGGATCACCCGGTTCGCTGCTGGCAGTAGGCGCTTGGCTAGCCGCTGCGCCTGCTGCTGCACCACCGGCGGCAGCGCTTGGCGCGCCACCGGCAGAAGAATTATCAGGAGTTGCGGCAGGTGTTACGCCGGCTCCAATGCGTCGATCAAGATCCTGGTAACGCTCCAGGCCTTCTTGCTTCAGCTGGTTCACTTGGTTCTGCAAGATCTCAATGGTGCCTTGTTGCTGCGACAATTGATCCTGCATACGTTGCAGCTGGTTGAACAGTTCGCCCTGTGCCGAGGGAGCGGCAGTTGCCGGTCCCCCAGCATAGGCGCCGTTCGTGCCATAACCCGCTGGCGGATAACTGCTCCCGCTATTGTTATAGCCAGAGTTGCTATCTTCCACAGGAACCGCAGCCCACACCGCAAGCGGTGCGAGGCTGAGAGCCAATACAGTTAGAGCACGACGGCACGTTCGCATGACGAATTACTTACGCAGTTCGACGCGACGGTTTTGAGCCCACGACTGTTCGTCGTTGCCAGTTGCAACTGGACGCTCTTTACCGTAGGAAACCAGTTCCAGTTGGCCTGGAGCAACACCTTGCAGTACCAGGTAGCGTTGAACGGCTTTCGCACGACGCTCGCCCAGTGCCATGTTGTACTCACGAGTACCACGGGCGTCAGTGTTACCTTCCAGAACAACGCGAGCGCCGTTAGCTTTCAGGTCCTTCGCGTGAACGTCCAGAGCGCGCATGGCTTCTGGCTTCAGGTCAGAACTGTCGTATTCGAAGTAGAAAGTGGTGATAGCGCGCAGAGCAGCTTCTTCGCTCAGGGAGCCGTCAACTGCACCAGTGTTAGCGCCGTAACCAGCGTTTGGATCAACAGCTGCGCCTTCACCGGCATTGTCGCCGCCTTTAGACGAGCAACCAACGGCTACGGACAGAGCCAGAGCCAGAGCAGCAAACTTACCAAACTTCAGCATTTCCATCGTGAAACTCCTAATGAACCCCAGTGTGTTAAGCAATTCTTTTTGTAGCGCCGCGTCAGTTCAGGTAAGGGGACCAGGATGGTTCTCTGACTTCGCCTTGTGCGGTAGGAAGCGGGAGCCTTACGCGTCCATTAATGGACACGAGCATCAAGACTCCCCGGCCCTGCTGGCGGGTGGCGTAGATTACCATGGTGCCGTTGGGCGCAACAGTGGCTGACTCATCAAGGTTGGTATCTGTGAGGATTTTTACCGTTCCACGCTGCAAATCCTGGGCCGCAACCCGGAAATTAGTGAAACCATCCTGACGGTGAATCATCACCAACGTCTTTTCATCGGCCGAAAGCTTAGGGTTGGCATTGTAGTTACCAATAAAGGTCACGCGTTCCGCGCCACCGCCACCTACGCTTGTTTTGTAGATTTGAGGCTTGCCGCCACGGTCGGAGGTGAAGTAGATGGTCGAACCATCCTTACCCCAGAAAGGTTCGGTATTGATGCCCGGGCCACTGGTTACACGGCTGATCTGGCGCGAAGCCATGTTCATCACGTAAATGTCCGGGTTGCCGTCCTTGGACAGTACGAACGCCAGGCGCGAACCATCCGGCGACCACGCAGGGGCACCGTTGAGGCCTTCAAAGTTGGTGATCTGCTCACGACGACCCGTATCGATGTGCTGCACGAAAATGCGCGGGCGGCGCTGTTCGAACGACACATAGGCAATACGCTTGCCGTCCGGCGCGAAGCGCGGCGACAGGATTGGCTCACGCGACTGCAGCAAGGTCACGGCGCGGGCGCCGTCGTAGTCCGAACGCTGCAAGGTGTAACGCGTGTTGTCTACGGAGAAACGCTCAGCCGTTACATAAAGCAGACGTGTCGAGAACGCACCCTTGATACCGGTGAGTTTTTCAAACGACTGGTCCGAGATGTAGTGCGCCATGTCCCGCAGTTGTTCGGCGGTGCCCGATACGCTGCCGGTCAAGACCTGCTGCTC
>NZ_VBVZ01000889.1 GCF_005863185.1 Pseudomonas edaphica | reverse complement strand
ACATTGGATGTGTGAACACCGTCAAATGTGGGAGCTGGCTCTTACACTTGAAAGTGTGAACAAAGTCGAATGTGGGAGCTGGCTTGCCTGCGATGAGGCCCTAAAAGATGTCATCAATCCATTCTGCTCAACGACGTCCACAAATGCTGCGCCGCATACGCCCTTAAAGGCCGCCACGCCTCGGCACGCGCCAACAACTGCCGCGCCGACACCGGCCCGCCTTCCAGTGCCGCCAGCGCATTGATCAAACCAATATCCCCCGACGCAAACGCATCCGGCTCACGCAACTGACGCATGGCGATGTACTGCGCGGTCCAGTCGCCGATTCCCGGCAAGGCCACCAGCCGCGCCACGCCGTCCTTGAGGTTGGCCTTGGGTGCAAATAACTGCGGATCATCCAGCAACGCCTGAGCCACACCTGACAAAGTACGGCCCCGCGCCTTGGGCATGCCCAAGGTCGCGAGGTCCGCCGCCGCCAAGACTTCGGCAACAGGAAACACATGGGTAATACCGGCATACGGCGTTTGCAGCGGCTGGCCATACTGCACCACCAATTTACCCGCCAGGCGAATGGCCGCGACCACCGTGATCTGCTGGCCCAGCACCGCACGAATCGCCAGTTCCAAACCGTCCCACGTCCCCGGTACACGCAGGCCAGGGCGCGCAGCCACCAGTTGTGCCATCAACGGGTCGGCGGCCAGCTGCGCATTGATCAACCCAGGCCGGGCGTCCAGATCGAACATCGCCCGCAGGCGCCGCTCGATCTCAGGCAGCGCCGCCGTGTCGGGAAACTCGACGCCCACCTCCAGCCAATCGCCCGCGCCCGGCGCCACGCTGATGCAGCCGTGCAGCCCGTTCACGCTGATGCTGCGCCGGTACACGCCCGCCTCCACGGTCTCCAGCCCGGTGATGGCCCGCGCCGATAAAAAACCCAGCATTGCCGCCCAGTCATAGGGCGGCTGATACGCCAATCTCACAACGACAACACCCCGCTATACAGCCCATAAGCCGCCAGCCCCGCGCCCGCGATCACGCAGCTGAAAATGCCTTTTTCCATGTGCGTAAACAAGGGCTGGCCCTGTTCGCGCTTGGCCAGGGCAAACAGGATCACGCCGGGCGCATACAACAATGCCGAGAGCAGCAGGTACTTCAAGCCACCGGCGTACAGCAGCCAGACGGCATAGCCAAGAGCTATCAGGCCGACCAGCAAATCCTTATAACGCTGGCGCTGGGCACCGGCATAGGTTTCGCCGCGCCCGCTCAACAACACCGCATAGGCCGCCGACCACAGGTACGGCACCAGGATCATCGACGAGGCCAGGTAAATCAGGGTGGTGTAGGTGCTGTGGGAAAACAGCGTGATCACCAGGAACACCTGGATCATCACGTTGGTCAGCCACAACGCGTTGACCGGCACCCGGTTGGGGTTTTCCTTTTTCAGGAAGGCCGGCATGGTTTTGTCATGAGCGGTGGCGTAGAGGATTTCCGCACACAGCAGCGCCCATGACAGCAAGGCGCCGAGCAGCGACACGGCCAACCCGATGCTGATCGCCATCGCGCCCCACGGCCCGACGATATGTTCCAGCACACCCGCCAGTGAAGGGTTTTGCAATTGCGCCAGCTCCGGCTGGCTCATGATGCCCAGGGACAGCACATTCACCAGCACCAACAGCGCCAGCACGCCAAGAAAACCGATCACGGTGGCGCGGCCCACGTCCGAGCGCTTCTCGGCGCGCGCCGAATACACGCTGGCGCCCTCGATGCCGATAAACACGAACACGGTGACCAACATCATGTTGCGCACCTGATCGACC
>NZ_VBVZ01000888.1 GCF_005863185.1 Pseudomonas edaphica | reverse complement strand
GTACTAGTCTTATGGCGTGGCAGCAGGTTTCTTCAGTTTTTTACGAATGTGTGATCGAGCCGTAACGGCCGTTTTTTTGTGCTGCCCGCTCTGGCGGTCAGCGCCTTTTTTGATGTGGGGGCGTTTCCTTGGCAGTCAGTAATCTGGATATGCACGCGTTATTCGTGCTGGGTGATTTGCGCGCAAAGTTGGTCAAGCAGTTTCAATCCCGTTTCGTTTACATCACTGAACAGACGCCGGAAGGCATTTACATCGCCGAGATCGATACTGAATCGGCGCTGGTCGTGGATGACAAACCGCGCCTGGAACTCAAGGTCGGCGACCATTTTCGTGCCGCCGTGTTGCCGAGCCGTGAAGGCGGCAAGTTCGAACTGAAGTTTCGCGACATCAAGTTGACGGTGTATGGCTTGGGCGATTACGCCTTTGTTTCGTCGACCGAAGGCCAGGGTATCGTGTTCAAGGAAGGCCACAGCGTGATGCTGGTGTTCGCCGCCAATGAACAATTGCAGGAAGGCTTGACCAAAACCCTCAAGGCCGTGACCGGCAAGGCCGCCAAGTGGCGCAAGGGTGAACTGGTGACGTTCAAGGCCAGTGAGTAACTGCTAAACGCCACGTGTATTCTTGCGCCTCCGGAACCTCTACTACAGTTGAGTTGACTTAACTATTCAGAGGCTTCGCGCATCCGCAGCAAAGCCGCCCGCTATGGCTGTGAAAATGCGAGGTGCAAAGGCATGAAAGGATTGAGAACCCTGGTGGTTGCGGCTGCGGCTGCGGCGTTGACGACCATGAGTCTGTCGTTGCCGGTATCGGCTGCGCAAACGCCGGTGCACTTTGCCGACATGAACTGGGAAAGCGGTAGCCTGATCACCGAAGTGCTGCGCTTTATTGTCGAAAAGGGCTATGACCTGCCCACTGATACGTTGCCCGGTACCACCATTACGCTGGAAACCGCCATGGCGAAAAACGATATCCAGGTGATCGGCGAAGAATGGGCCGGGCGCAGTCCGGCGTGGGTCAAGGCCGAGGCCGAAGGCAAAGTCATCGGCCTGGGCGATACGGTCAAAGGCGCCACCGAAGGTTGGTGGGTGCCGGAATACGTGGTCAAGGGCGACCCGGCCAAAGGCCTCAAGCCGCTGGCGCCGGACCTCAAGACCGTGCAGGACCTGGCGCGTTACAAGGACGTGTTCAAAGACCCGGAGTCGCCCGGTAAAGGGCGTTTTCTTAACAGCCCGATCGGCTGGACCTCGGAAGTGGTCAACGCGCAGAAGCTCAAGGCGTATGGCCTGAACGACAGCTATGTGAATTTTCGCAGCGGCTCGGGTGCGGCGCTGGATGCGGAGATCGCGTCGTCGATCCGTCGTGGCAAGCCGGTGCTGTTCTACTACTGGTCGCCAACGCCCTTGATGGGCCGTTACAAGCTGATCCAGCTGGAAGAACCGCCATTTGACGCCGATGCCTGGAAGACCCTGACCGATGCAGACAACCCCAACCCACGGCCGACGCGCTCGTTGGCGTCCAAGCTGAGCATCGGTGTGTCGACACCGTTCCAGCAAGCGCAGCCGCAGATTGCCGAGTTCTTTACCAAGGTGCAGTTTCCGATTGAGCCATTGAATAAAGCCTTGGCGGCGATGAGCGAAAATCACACGGCGCCGCGTGACGTGGCGCAAGTGTTCCTCAAGGAACACCCTGAAGTGTGGAAGGCGTGGTTGACGCCGCAGGTGGCGCAGAAGGTTGAGGCGAGCCTGAAGTAACCTTCAATGTGGGAGCCGGGCTTGCCCGCGATGGCGGCGTGACAGTCAACTTATACAGGACTGACA
>NZ_VBVZ01000887.1 GCF_005863185.1 Pseudomonas edaphica | reverse complement strand
CCCTTTTACAGGCACCGCGATCTGACAAATAGAATGCGGCGACTTTACTGGGGCCGCTTCGCAGCCCAACGCAGGGCAAGCCTGCTCGACACAACCATCCTGGCCGCCACAACAAGCCCGCTCACTACAACATTTACCTAAGGTTAAGCGGCGCTTTCAACCAACCGATGCCACAACGCGTAATACACGCGACCGGACTTCTGCTCCCGGTGCAGGCGCCAGCTGCCCGGCAGGCCGAGGGTAGACGGCGCGGTCTCGCTTTCAGTGTAGATCCACGCATCGGGTGCCAGCCACTGGCGCTCTTCCAGCAGCGCACACACCGTCGGCAACAGGTTCTGGTTGAACGGCGGGTCGAGGAACACCACGTCGTATTCGCTGGCCGCCTGGGTTTCCAGGTAGCGCAGCGCATCGGCTGTCTGCACCTGGCCGGTGGTGCAGCGCAGTGTGCCCAGGTGTTCCTTGAGGCTGGACACCGCCACATTGCTGGCATCCAGCGCCTGGCCCTGGGCGGCGCCACGGGACAGCGCTTCGAGGAACAGCGCGCCGCTGCCGGCGAACGGGTCCAGTACCCTGGCGCCGCCGATATACGGCGCGAGCCAGTTGAACAGGGTTTCACGCACGCGATCCGGCGTTGGGCGCAGGCCCACGACGTCAGGGAAACTCAGCTTGCGGCTGCCCCATTCACCGCCAATGATGCGCAGTTGGCCCACACCGTTATGCACGTTGTGGACAGGTTTTTTCGGGCGAGATGAACTGGCCATTAATGCTCCGGAACCCCGAGCGGCTGCTCGGCGGGTTTATCAGTGGGGGGCGGTAGTGGCTTTTGCGCAATCGTCGGGCCGGCGGTCACGATGACCATCTTGTCGGCGCTCAAGTGTTTATTCATTGCAGCCTTGACCTGCTCTACGGTCAGGGCCTGGGATTGTTTCATGAAATCCTCAAGATAGCTCAGCGGCAGGTTATAGAAACCCATGGCGCCCAGCTGCCCGACGATATCGGCGTTGCTTGCGGTAGACAGTGGGAAGCTACCGGCCAGCTCACGCTTGGCGTCGTCCAGTTCCTTTTGCGTCGGGCCGGTCTTGAGGTAGTCGGCCAGCACGTCTTCAACCAGGCGCAGGGTGCCGCCGCTCATTTCGGCGCGGGTCTGCAGGTTGATCATGAACGGACCACGTACCTGCATCGGCGAGAAACCGGAGTAAACGCCGTAGGTCAGGCCGCGCTTCTCACGCACTTCGCTCATCAAGCGGGTGCCGAAACCACCACCGCCGAGGATCTGGTTGCCCAGGGACAAGGCGGCGTAGTCCGGGTCGGCGCGGTCGATGCCCAGTTGCGCGAACAGTAAATGAGTTTGCTTGGACGGGAACTCGATATGGCTCAGGCCAGCTTTCGGCTCGGTCGGCTGGGCGATCTTGGCCAGGGCGGGGCCTTTGGGCAGCGATGCGGAGACCTTGGCCGTCATGGCCTCAGCGTCGGCGCGAGTCAGATCGCCCACCACGGCAATCACCGCATTGCCTGCTGCGTATGCTTTGGCGTGGAAGGCCTGCAACTGCGCCAGGGTAATCGCCGGAATGCTCTCAGGCGTGCCTTCGCTCGGGTGCGCGTAAGGGTGGTCGCCGTACAACCGCTTGAACAACTCAAGGCTGGCCAGCTTGCCTGGGTTCTGTTTCTGGTACTCAAAACCGGCAAGAATCTGGTTTTTGATGCGCGCCAGGGAGTCGGCCGGGAAAGTCGGCTTGCCGATCACTTGGTCAAACAGCGTCAGGGCCGCGTCGCGCTTGCCGCTGTCGCTCAGGCTGCGCAGGGACACCAACGCCATGTCG
>NZ_VBVZ01000886.1 GCF_005863185.1 Pseudomonas edaphica | reverse complement strand
GTTCGTTGGAGCGGTCCAGGGACGCCTGCTCGACGCGGCTGCGCTGGTCGGCGGGTTTCATCCAGCCGCCGAGCAGGTTGGCGTCCAGGTGCGGAACCGGGTTGAGGGCCACATCACGCACAGTGATCTGATCCGCCGGGTGGGCGGCCTGCCATTGGCTGATGAACTGTTGAGTCAGCTGGCGGGAGATCGAATCCTGCTGGCGGGCGCTGCTTTCGATGATCAGAACATTGGACATGGCTGGGTAGGCTCCCTCTGTAAATGCTGTAAGACGATGGAATGAAGATTAAACAGAGCCAATTCGATAAAAAAGCGTAAAAAACTGCTATAACCCATCTATAAATTTGTTTATAAGCGGAGTATTGCTGTGGGCATGCTCCGCTGCCGGTTTATTTTGGGGTGCAGGTCAGTGCGATACGCATTTTGATAATGGCGCGGCTGAAATTCACCGTGGTGTTGGTGGTTTTCCCCGCCGCAACTGTGACCTTGCGAGTACGCGGGGCTTCCGGGCCGTTGGTAAAACGCACCTTGCACTCCGCATCATTTGAGCCGTAATTGGTCAGTCGGATCGAACTAATATTGCTGTCGACATCCGAGGCGCTGTAATCGATCTTCACACCCTGAATGTCTTTCGTCACATCGGTGCTGAATGCAAACGCGCCCATCGGCAGCAGCGCCAGCAACACACAACAGAATTTTCTCATTCGGCAGTCTCCAATAAGGACCGCCAGCTTAGGACAAGAGGAGCTCATCTTGAAAGCGCCCCGCGTTACCCTCGATCAATGGCGCACGCTGCAGGCCGTGGTCGACCACGGCGGCTTCGCCCAGGCGGCTGAAGCACTGCACCGTTCGCAGTCCTCGGTGAGCTACACCGTGGCCCGCATGCAAGACCAGCTCGGCGTGCCATTGCTGCGCATCGATGGGCGCAAGGCCGTGCTCACCGAGGCCGGTGAAGTGCTGTTGCGCCGCTCGCGGCAACTGGTCAAAAACGCCAGCCAACTGGAAGACCTCGCCCATCATATGGAACAGGGCTGGGAAGCCGAAGTACGCCTGGTGGTGGACGCCGCCTACCCGAATGCACGCCTGGTGCGCGCGCTCACCGCCTTTATGCCGCAAAGCCGTGGCTGCCGCGTGCGCCTGCGTGAAGAAGTGCTGTCGGGCGTTGAAGAGCTGTTGATGGATGGCATGGCGGACCTGGCCATCAGCGGCTTCATCATTCCAGGCTACCTGGGCACCGAAATGAGCGACGTGGAATTTATCGCTGTGGCCCACCCCGACCACTCACTGCATCGCCTGAACCGCGAGTTGAGCTTCCAGGACCTGGAAAGCCAGATGCAAGTGGTGATCCGTGACTCTGGCCGCCAGCAGCCGCGCGACGTCGGCTGGCTCGGCGCCGAACAGCGCTGGACCGTCGGCAGCTTGCCCACCGCCGCCACCTTCGTCAGCAGCGGCCTGGGCTTCGCCTGGTTGCCCCGACACCTGATCGAACGCGAACTCAAGGATGGCCTGCTCAAGCAGCTGCCATTGGAAAAGGGCGGCAGCCGCAACCCGACGTTCTACCTGTACTCGAACAAAGACAAACCCCTGGGGCCGGCCACGCAGATTCTTATCGATTTGTTGCGCACCTTCGACACCGCTCCCCTGGACGCACCTTTCGCCGCCCCCCAGCAAGCCTGAAACGGAGTTCACCCATGGCCTGGTTCGACCACGAAGGCTGCAGCCTGCATTACGAGGAATACGGTCACGGCGCTCCGCTGATCCTGATCCACGGCCTGGGCTCCAGCAGCCAGGATTGGGAACTGCAGATTCCGGTCCTGGCC
>NZ_VBVZ01000885.1 GCF_005863185.1 Pseudomonas edaphica | reverse complement strand
TGCAGCCAAGTGTGGGAGCGGGCTTGCTCGCGAAGGCGGCGACCCGGTCTTGGCTTTAAACCCAAATCGCATCCCACAACGGATAGTCGCCAATCCGCTCTACCAACCCTGCTCGCAGTGGATTGGCCACCACATACCTGGCCATTTTTACCAAATCATCCTCCCTGCGCAGTGCCCGATCATGAAAACCGGTTTGCCAAAGCCGGCCCTTGCGCCCGGTTGCACCATTCACCGATCGCGTACTTTTGGATTTCACCTGACACATCAAATCCCCCAACGAGCCTTTTTGCAGTTCGATCAGCCAGTGGAAATGGTCTGGCATCACCACCCAAGCCAATGAATTAGCCAGGCCTTGGTATTGGGCCAGTCTGAACTGCCAGACCACCAGGCGGCCGAGGTGAAAGTCGCCGAATAGTGGGACTCGCTCCTGGGTGTTGGTGGTGATCAGGTAGACGCGGTTCGGTTCGCTGAACCGCCCGATGCGCAGGCGGTGTGAAGTCGCTAGATCAGGCATTCCATGGCCTCTCTTCAGATGGGTTCTGAGAGGCTAGATCTCGGTGGCTGATGCTGATCGGCAGGCTTTTGGCAGGATGTGTCTGGATGGGCGCTTTCGCGAGCAAGCCCGCTCCCACATGGGGTCTGCGGTGTTAATACAATTTATGTCTCGCGCGGATCAAAATGTGGGAGCGGGCTTGCTCGCGAATAGCACCGGCACCTCGGCCCATCAACCCAACTCACACCCCTTCAACACCAACCGAATAATCGTTTGCGCCGCTGCCTCATAATCCGCTTCATCCAGCTTGGCTTTGCCGGTCACCGCCGATATCTGCCAGTCAAAATCGGCATACGTCTGCGTCGCCGCCCAGATGCTGAACATCAGGTGGTTGGGGTCTATGGCGGCGATCAGGCCGCGATCTACCCAGCTTTGGATGCAGTTGATGTTGTGCTTGGCCTGGGCGTTGAGCTGCTCGATCTGCTCGGGGCTCAGGTGCGGGGCGCCGTGCATGATTTCGCTGGCAAACACCTTGGATGCAAACGGCAAATCGCGGGAGATGCGGATTTTCGAGCGGATGTAGTTGCTCAGCACCACCGACGGCTCGCCCTCGGGGTTGAACGGTGTGGAGGCGGCCAGGATCGGCTCGATAATGCTTTCGAGCACCTCGCGGTAGAGGTTGTCCTTGGACCTGAAGTAGTAATAGACGTTGGGCTTGGGCAGCCCGGCCTTGGCGGCGATGTCGCTGGTTTTGGTCGCGGCGAAGCCCTTGTCGGCAAACTCCTCGCTGGCCGCCCGCAGGATCTTTTCTTTATTGCGCTCGCGAATGGTGCTCATAAACCAGGAGTTTCCTTGCCAGATCGGCGGTTGTGCATGGTAGCACCGGCTATCCGCGAGCCTCAAGAATGCGCCCGTAAAGCTTTGCGCCGCGCTATGCTCGGCGTTTCTCATTCTTATGGAAGCCCGATTGATGGCAGGAAGCAGCTTGTTGGTATTGATCGACGATATCGCCGCCGTACTCGATGACGTTGCGCTGATGACCAAAATGGCCGCCAAGAAGACTGCCGGCGTGCTGGGCGATGACTTGGCACTCAACGCCCAGCAGGTTTCCGGCGTGCGCGCAGAGCGGGAAATCCCTGTGGTGTGGGCGGTGGCCAAGGGGTCGTTTGTCAACAAACTGATCCTGGTGCCGGCGGCATTGCTGATCAGCGCCTGGGATCTGCGCCGGCCCTTGGGGCCTTCGAACCAGGCATGGTCACGCTGGGCATCAACTGCAACCAAACGGCCCAGTGCTTCGAGCAACCCCTTGCGCTGATCGGTGCCCAGCAGCTCC
>NZ_VBVZ01000884.1 GCF_005863185.1 Pseudomonas edaphica | reverse complement strand
TGTGGGAGCTGGCTTGCCTGCGATGCGGGCGCCCCGGTCTGTCGGTTGTACCGAGGTGATGCCATCGCAGGCAAGCCAGCTCCCACAGAAAAGCCAGCTTGCTGGGAGGATTCAAATGAGTTCCACCAAAGACCCTTGCATCAGCATCTGCAAATTCGCCGATGACATCTGCGTCGGCTGTGGCCGCAGCAAGCGCGAAATCCGCGCCTGGAAGAAGCTCGACAAAACCGACAAACGCACCGTTCTGGCCGAAGCCGAGCTGCGCCTGCTGGCCCTGGGCGCCACCGGTCGGCGGAAAAGCAAATGACTTGGGCCTTATCGACTAGTCTGTGATGCGAAACCCGCGCCATGCGCGTATGATTCGCGACCCTTTGCCGATCTATTCGGCCAAAGCCCCGCTTTCAATACTCTTCAGGCCACGCCTGAATCGACCCACCGGGAGGTGCTTAAGATGAACGACCAAGACCAGAACGACAGCCAGGAAATCGGCCCAGCAGGCGAAAAACTGCAAAAGGTGCTGGCGCGTATCGGCGTGGGCTCACGCCGCGACGTCGAAGCCTGGATCACCCAGAAGCGCATCAAGGTCAATGGCGTCGAGGCTACCCTCGGCCAGCGCGTCGACCTGCACGATGCAATCACCATTGATGGCAAAGTCATCAAGCGTGAAGAGGCCGCCGAATCGGTGCGCCGCGTGATCATGTACAACAAGCCCGACGGCGAGATCTGCACCCGTGACGACCCGGAAGGCCGTCCGACCGTGTTCGACAAGATGCCCAAGCCCAAAGAAGGCCGCTGGATCAACATCGGCCGCCTGGACATCAACACCACTGGCTTGCTGATGTTCACCACCGACGGTGAGCTGGCCAACCGCTTGATGCACCCGTCCTACGAGATGGACCGTGAGTACGCTGTACGTGTACGCGGCGAAGTCGATGACGAGATGATCGAACGCCTGAAGGCTGGCGTGGTGCTGGAAGACGGCCCGGCCAAGTTCACCGACATCAAGCAGGCGCCCGGTGGCGAAGGTTTCAACCACTGGTACCACTGCGTGGTGATGGAAGGCCGTAACCGTGAAGTACGTCGCCTGTGGGAATCCCAGGGCCTGGTGGTCAGCCGCCTGAAGCGCGTGCGTTTCGGCCCGGTGTTCCTCAACTCCGACCTGCCGATGGGCCGCTGGCGCGAAATGAGCCAGTACGAAGTCGACATCCTCAGTGCCGAAGTCGGCCTGACGCCGGTGGCCATGCCGCAGATGAACGCCAAGAGCAAAGACAAGCTTGAGCGTATGCAGCGTAAATCCTCGCGTCCTGTGGCGCGTACCGAGCGTGTTGCACGCACCTTGCGCCCTGCGCTGAATGCACCGGCGACCGGTGGGCGTATCTCCCGTGAGCCGCACATCGAAGGCGAGCGTCGCCCAACCGCGCCATCGCGTCAGGAAGGCGAGCGTGCGCCACGCACTCCGCGCCCTGCCCGTGGTGAAGCGCCAAGCGGCGGCCGTAGCAACCGTGGTGAAGCGGACCGCCCAGCGGACAACGCCAGCACCAAGCGCCCAGCCAAGCCCGCGGCGAACAAGCGCCCTGGTCCGAAACTGGTCGCCGACGAGCCGTCGGGCAAGCGCCGTGGCGCGCCGGCCGGTTCCGGTCAGCGTCCGGGTTTTGGTCGCAAGAAGCCGCAGTGATTTAACCGCTGTATAAAAAAACGCCAACCTTAGGGTTGGCGTTTTTTTTTGCTCTGAAAGTTGGTAACCCAATCAAGTGTGGGAGCTGGCTTGCCTGCGATGACATCAGCTCGGTTCAACTGAAGGACCGAGGGGTCTGCATCGCAGGCAAGCCCGCTCCCACAGGGCTCC
>NZ_VBVZ01000883.1 GCF_005863185.1 Pseudomonas edaphica | reverse complement strand
CCGGTGTACAAGGCCTCGTTTTCCGGCGCGCTGAAAACCGTACTCGACCTGCTGCCCGAGCGCGCCCTGGCCCACAAGATCGTGTTGCCAATGGCCACCGGCGGCAGCATCGCCCACATGCTGGCGGTGGACTACGCCTTGAAGCCGGTGCTGTCGGCCCTCAAGGCCCAGGAACTGCTCCACGGTATCTTTGCCGAAGACAGCCAGATCGCTTACGCCGAAGGCAGTGCCCAGGCGCAACTGGTGCCGGTGCTTGAACAGCGATTGCACGAGGCCCTGGAGACGCTTTACGGCGCCATGGCCCGTCGCCCCAAACCGCTGGACCCCAATGTGTTGAATGAACGTTTGTTGAGTGCTCGCTGGAGCATTTAAGCCGTACCGGATTTTGTAGTACTCACCTTACTCAGCCGCCAACGGCCAAGCAGGTGCAGCCAACCCCCTCATCGCATTATTTGGAGAGAGCGCCATGCGCACTGTCATCTTGCGTCGTGGTCTGGTCGCACTGTTTGCTGCGGCTGTGTCCTTCGGCGCCATTGTTCAAGCCCAGGCCGCCGAGACGTTGCGGATCGGTTATCAGAAGTACGGCACGCTGGTGCTGCTCAAAGCCAAGGGCTCGCTGGAAAAACGCCTGGCCGCCCAGGGCGTGCAAGTGCAATGGACCGAATTCCCCGGTGGCCCGCAGTTGCTCGAAGGCCTGAACGTCGGTGCGATCGACTTTGGTGTCACCGGCGAAACGCCGCCCGTGTTCGCCCAGGCGGCGGGTGCAGATTTGCTCTACGTCGCCTATGAGCCACCCGCGCCGACCAGTGAAGCGATCCTGGTGCCCAAGGATTCGACGATCAAATCGGTGGCCGAGCTCAAGGGCAAGAAAATCGTGCTCAACAAAGGCTCCAACGTGCACTACCTGTTGGTACGTGCCCTGGAAGATGCCGGCCTCAAATACACCGACGTGCACACCATCTTCCTGCCACCCGCCGATGCCCGCGCCGCGTTCGAGCGTGGCAGCGTCGATGCCTGGGTGATCTGGGACCCGTACCAGGCAGCCGCCGAGAAACAACTGCAAGCGCGCACCCTGCGTGACGGCACCGGCATTGCCGACAACCACCAGTTCTACCTGGCCACCAAGCCCTACGCCACGCAGCACCCGGACGTGATCAAGGCGCTGGTGGAAGAAGTGCGCGCAGTGGGCGAATGGTCCAAGGCCAACCCTCAGGAAGTAACCGAACAAGTCGCGCCACTGCTCGGCTTGCCGGCGGACATCACCCTGACCTCGGTCAAGCGCCAAGGCTACGGCGCGCTGTTCCTGACCCCGGAAGTGGTCGCCGCCCAGCAGAAAATCGCCGACACCTTCTACCAGCTCAAATTGATCCCCAAACCCTTGAGCATCAAGGACGTGATCTGGACTCCATCCGCCGCCGTCGCCACAGCGCCGTAATCCGACTTCTTCAGGAGACAACTCCATGAGCCTCAATATTTTCTGGTTCCTGCCTACCCACGGCGACGGCCATTACCTTGGCACCGCCGAAGGCGCCCGCGCCGTCGATCACGGTTATCTGCAGCAAGTGGCCCAGGCGGCTGACCGCCTGGGGTTCGGCGGGGTGCTGATTCCTACCGGCCGCTCCTGTGAAGACTCGTGGCTGGTCGCCGCCTCGCTGATCCCGGTAACCCAGCGACTGAAATTCCTTGTCGCGCTGCGCCCCGGCATCATCTCCCCGACGGTGGCGGCGCGTCAGGCCGCGACCCTGGACCGGTTGTCCGGCGGGCGCGCTTTGTTCAACCTGGTCACCGGCGGTGATCCGGAAGAGCTGGCTGGCGATGGCTTGTTCCTCAGCCATGAAGAGCGTTAC
>NZ_VBVZ01000882.1 GCF_005863185.1 Pseudomonas edaphica | reverse complement strand
GGGCAGGACGCTGCCCTGAACCCGGCGATGAAGCGCCGCGGCTGATGGAACGCTATCGCGACATGCAGCTGTTTGCAGCGCTGGCTGATCAGCCCAGCCTGGCTTCGGCGGCGCGCCAGGCCCAGGTTTCCGGCCCGACCCTGATCCGTGCGGTTGCTCGCCTGGAAGCCCGCCTGCGGGTGCCGTTGTTGCAACGCAGCACACGCGGCGTGAGCCTGACCGAAGCGGGCAGCGCCTATCTGGCCGATTGCGTGCGGCTGCTGGCAGCCGTCCATACCGCCGAGGCTTCGGCCAAGGGCTTGCACGTGCAGGCCCAGGGCAATTTGCAGGTGTTCTTGCCGTTTCTGTTCAGCCGTTATGTGATGGCGCCGGTATTGGCCAGCTATATGGACAACTACCCCGACGTCCGCCTGGTGGCGCGCTACCACGACTACTACCCGAACCTGCACGAAGAGGGGCTGGATGTGGCGATCCTGGTCGGCGAATTGCCCAATTCATCGCTCATCGCTCGGCCGGTGGGGCAGGTGCGGCATATCCTCTGCGCCAGCCCCGATTACCTCGCCGCCCATGGCGAACCCCGACATCCGAGCGAGCTTAAAAAGCATCGGCTGATTGCCAGTGCCGACCCGGTGGCCTGGGATTTTCAAGGCTTGCAGCTCAAGGCCCGCGCGCGCTTGAGCTGTGCCAGCGTGCAAGGTGCAATCAATGCGGCGGTGCAGGGTGCGGGGGTGATTCGTTGCGTGAGTTACCCGCTGCACCAGCACCTGCAGAGCGGCCAGTTGCGCCGTGTGTTGCCTGACTTTGAACAGCCGCCGTTGCCGGTGCATGTGGTGTACCGCGAGGGCCGCAACGCACCGATGCGCGTACGCAGTTTTGTCGACCACTGTGTGGCGGCGCTGCGTGAGCATCCGGCATTTCAGTCGGTGAAATAGTGGATTGCCAAGTGTGGGCATTCTCACGTTGGCAGGTGGGGCGCAGCATGGGCGCATCCAACCTGAGGTGCTCAACATGAACCCAGTCGAACAATCTCCCTGGCATGCCGGCGAACGGCACCTGCAAGCAAGCGCTGGCGCGGCTGAGCGCATGGCCGTGGTCGGGCTCAAGGTGATTCGCGATCACTTGCCGGAGCAGCATCGCGACTTCTACCCGCTGTTGCCCTACCTGATGCTCGGCGTAGTGGATCCCCAGGGCATTCCCTGGGCGACCATGCTTGAAGGCGCGCCGGGCTTTGCGCATTCACCCGACCCACACACCTTGCAGATCGACAGTTTGCCGTCCAAAAGCGACCCGGCGCTTGGCGCCTTGCACTTAGGTGCCAGCGTGGGTTTGCTCGGCATTGACCTAAACACCCGGCGCCGCAACCGCATGAACGGCCGCATCGGTGGTTTGGACCACGAAGGTTTTTCGGTCGATGTGGTGCACACCTATGGCAACTGCCCCAAATACATCCAGTTGCGGCCCGTCGACGGCATCGCCCGCAAGCCCGGCACCACGGTCGAGCGCCTCAACGGCCTGGACGCTGCGGCACAAATGTTGATCCGCAGCGCCGACACTTTCTTCGTCGCCAGCTACGCCGACGTGGATGGCGCACGCTCGGTGGACGTTTCACACAGAGGCGGTAATACGGGGTTTGTGCGGGTTGAGGGTGACGTGCTGACCATCCCGGATTTTGCCGGCAACCTGTTCTTCAATACCCTGGGCAATTTGCAGCTCAACCCGGTGGCGGGGTTGCTGTTTATTGATTTTGAGTCGGGCGATATGTTGCAGGTTGCCGGGCGCACTTCGCTGATCCTCGACGGGCCTGAGGTGGCCAGGTTCGAGGGCGCCCAACGGCTGTGGACAGTGAC
>NZ_VBVZ01000881.1 GCF_005863185.1 Pseudomonas edaphica | reverse complement strand
CTCCACCACCTTGCCGTCCTTGATCACGATCATGTCGTGGGCCATGGCCCGCACCACCGCCAGGTCGGGGCTGATAAACAGATAGGTCAGGCCGTATTTTTCCTGCAGTTCACGCAACAGCGCCACCACTTGTTTCTGCACGGTGCGGTCGAGGGCTGAGGTCGGCTCATCCAGCAGCATCAGCGCAGGCTTGAGCACCAAGGCGCGGGCGATCGCGATGCGTTGACGCTGGCCACCGGAAAACTCATGGGGGTAACGATGACGGCTGGCGGGGTCGAGGCCCACGTCCTTGAGCACCTGGATCACTTGCGCATCGCGGTCGGCCAGGCTGCACGGCGCGTGCACTTCCAGGCCTTCGCTGATGATCTGTTGCACCGACATGCGCGGGCTGAGGCTGCCGAACGGGTCTTGGAACACCACCTGCATCTGCTTGCGCCATGGGCGCATCTGCTGGTTGTTCAGCGGGTCGAGGGCTTCACCCTGAAAACGGATACTGCCGGTGGAATCGAGCAAGCGCAGGATCGCCTGGCCGAGGGTGGATTTGCCCGAGCCGGACTCGCCGACAATCCCCAAGGTTTTGCCGCGCTGCACGCTAAGGCTGATGCCGTCGACTGCGCGCAACCAGGTTTTGCGCCTGAACAGCCCGCCGCCGAGGGGGAATTGCACGCTCAGGTCGTCGACTTGCAACACCGTCTCACGTTCATCACTGCACAGCGCATCGCCGGACGGCTCTGCATCCAGCAGCAGGCGGCTGTAGGGGTGTTGCGGCGCAGTGAACAGCGTCTCGCAGTCGGCCTGCTCGACAATCTCCCCGGCACGCATCACGCAGACACGCTGGGCAATGCTGCGCACCAGGTTGAGGTCATGGCTGATCAGCAGCAGCGACATGCCCAGGCGTTGTTGCAACGACTTGAGCAGCAGCAGGATCTTGCGCTGCACGGTCACGTCCAGCGCGGTGGTGGGTTCGTCAGCAATCAGCAGCTCCGGCTCGCAGGCCAGGGCCATGGCAATCATCACCCGCTGGCGCTGGCCGCCGGAGAGTTGATGCGGGTAAGCCTTGAGGCGCTCCTGGGGTTTCTGGATGCCCACCAGTTCGAGCAGCTCAAGAATGCGTGACTGCGCCGCCTTGCCGCCCAGGCCCTTGTGCAGCAGCAGGGTTTCGCCGATCTGTTTTTCGATGCTGTGCAGCGGGTTGAGCGAGGTCATCGGCTCCTGGAAAATCATCGCAATACGGTTGCCGCGCAGCTTTTGCAAGGTGGCCGTCGACGCGCCGATCAGCTCCTGGCCGCGATACTTCACCGAGCCTGTGGTGTGCGTGCCCGCGTCTGGCAGCAATTGCAGAATCGAGTGGGCGGTGACCGACTTGCCCGAACCCGACTCGCCGACCAAGGCCAGGCATTCGCCAGGGCGCACGTCCAGGCACAGTTTGCTCACCACGGTCTGGCCGCTGAAGGCGACGCTGAGGTCGCGGATCTCGATCAGGTTCATACGCAATTACTCATGAGCGTGGGTCGAAGGCATCACGTAATGCCTCGCCGATAAAGACCAGCAGCGACAGGATCAGCGCCAAGGTGAAAAATGCCGTCAGGCCCAGCCAGGGCGCTTGCAGGTTTTGCTTGCCCTGAGCAATCAGTTCGCCCAGGGACGCGCTGCCGGCGGGCATGCCGAACCCGAGAAAATCCAGGGCGCTCAAGGTTGAAATTGCCCCGGTCAAGATAAACGGCAGGTAGCTCAAGGTGGCGGTCATGGCGTTGGGCAGGATATGCCGGCGAATGATCTTGCCATCGCCCAGGCCCAGGGCGCGTGCGGCCTTGACGTATTCCAGGTTGCGCCCGCGCAGGAACTCGGCG
>NZ_VBVZ01000880.1 GCF_005863185.1 Pseudomonas edaphica | reverse complement strand
CTTGCCTGCGATGCAGGCGACTCGGTCTATCAGTTAAACCGAGGCGATACAATCGCAGGCAAGCCAGCTCCCACACAAGCCAGCTCCCACAGTTGGACCGCACTCCTACCTTCGGCGCAGTGTCGGCTCCTTCGCCATGCACTCCACCAGATAATCAATAAACACCCGCAACTTCGGTGGCAGATACCGCGTGGGCGAATGCAGCAACCACGCCTCACCATGGTAGGACGCAATAAAATCCCACTCGGGCAATACCTGCAGCAGGCTCCCCGCCGCCAAGGCGTGGCGCGCCGTGAAGTACGGCAAGCTACCAATCCCCACATGCTGCAACACCGCATCCAGGCGCACGCCGGTGTGGTTCGCGGCGTAGCGCCCGCGCACGCCCACGGTCACCGCCTTGGCACCCTGACGAAACTTCCAGCGTGAATCCCCCGGCGTTTCGCCCAGGTAGATGCAGCTGTGTTCCAGCAAATCATGGGGATGTTCAGGCGTACCCTGCGCGGCCAGGTACTGCGGCGTGGCACACAACAGGTGCTCGATGGGTAACAGTTGGCGGCCGACCAAGCCCGGCGGCGGGCTGTCGGTGATGCGGATGCTGAGGTCAACATTGTCGTCGATCAGGTCCACATGCCGGTCTTCCAGGATCAATTGCACATCCACCTTGGGATAGCGCCGCAAGAACTCCGACATATGCGGGTGCACCACAAACCGGCCCACCGCCTTGGGCACGCTGACCCGCACCAGGCCTTCGGCTTCATGGGTGAACTGGCCACTGATCTCCATCACCGAGCGCGCCGCGTTGACCATCTCCTGGCAACGCTTGAACACCTCTTCGCCGCCTTCGCTCAAGCGCAATTTACGCGTGGTGCGTTGCAGCAAGCGTGTCGCCAGCGCCTGTTCGAGACGCGAGATACTGCGGCTCACGGCCGAGGGCGAAACGCTCAGTTGTCGCGCCGCTTCGGAGAAACTGCCGGTCTCCACGACTTTGACGAAAATCGCCATTTCACCCAGCAGTGGCAAAGGAAGATTGATGCTCATGACGCACAGGTCCATTGATAATTGAACGGATTATCACCCATCCACGCACTATTTATACTGCCCGTAGAACCCTGATGCGGATGTAAATGATGACCGAGCGCCTGTTTTTCACCCACGACCACCTGACCGCCGAGCTTGAAGTGCTGAGCTGCACACCCCACGAAGGCCTGTTCGCGGTCACCCTGCAGTCGACGATTTTTCATCCCCAAGGCGGCGGGCAACCCTTTGATACCGGTTGGCTGGGCGACAGCCAGGTGCTGCGCGTGACTCAGGAGGCTGACCGTGTGGTGCATTACGTGGACCAGCCTGTGCAGCCCGGCCCGATCAGCGCACGGGTCGACGCACAACGCCGTGCCCTGTACACGCGCCTGCATTCGGCCGGGCACCTGATCGGCAATGCGGGAGAAAGCTTCGGTTGGATGCCGATCAAAGCCCACCATTGGCCGGGCGAGTGCAAAATCACCTTTATCCGTGGCGAAATGGCCCAGGCCATCGACGCCGAGGCGATCCAGCAACAGGTCAACCAATGGATCGCCGCCGACTACCCGCGCCATATGACCCTGGAAGACGGCGCCCGCGAAGTGGGTTTCGGCGAACTGCCCGCCTACGCCTGCGGCGGCACCCATGTGCAAGCCCTGAACGAGCTCGGCCAAGTGACCATCCTGGCCTTGTCGGAGAAAAAAGGCGCGCTGTCGGTGCGTTACGAAATCAACTGACAGACCACGCGGCTTTTGTGGTCACCGGGCTGTTGTGATGAGCAGGCTGTTGTGGCGAGCGGGCTTGCCCCGCGTTGGGCTGCGAAGCGGCCCTAATAC
>NZ_VBVZ01000087.1 GCF_005863185.1 Pseudomonas edaphica | reverse complement strand
GTAACTATCCAGTCCTGATACACCGCCATCGCAGGCAAGCCAGCTCCCACAGTTTTAGATCTTCAGTGCGTCTGAATCAGCGGTAAATATCTTCCCGCGTCCACGGCAGTTCATGGCTGCCATCGGCGTGAGGCTTCACCGCCAATATCTGATGCAAATTGATCCAGCCCCGCGCAAACGCATACGCGCAACCGGCCAGGTACAGCCGCCAGATCCGCAATGCCTGCTCCGGCACCATCTTCGCCGCCGCTTCGAGGTTGTCTTCCAGGCGCTCGCTCCAGTGGTCCAGGGTGCGCGCGTAGTGCAGGCGCAGGCTTTCGACGTCGACCACCTCCAGCCCGACTTCGCTGATTTCGGCAGTCATCATCGCCAGGTGCGGCAGCTCGCCGTTGGGGAATACGTAACGCTCGATAAACTCCCCGGCGCCACGCCCCACAGGTCGACCGTCGGTGTGCTTGGCGGTGATGCCGTGGTTCATCACCAGGCCGCCTTCGCGTACCGCGCCAAACAGCGTCTTGCAATACTCCGCCAGGTTGGCGTGGCCGACGTGCTCGAACATGCCCACGCTCACTACTTTGTCGAAGCGACCGTCTTGCGGCAGGTCGCGATAGTCGAGCAGTTGCAGGTCCACCTGATCTTCCAGCCCTTCAGCCTTAACCCGTTCCCGAGCCAGCGCCAGCTGCTCCTTGCTCAAGGTAATGCCAAACACTTTGACTCCGAACTCGCGCGCCGCAAACCGCGCCAGGCCGCCCCAGCCACAGCCTACATCGAGCAAATACTCACCCGGCTGCAGCCGCAACTTGCGGCACAGATGGCGAAATTTATCTTGTTGGGCCTGGTCGATGGATTCGCTGCCGGTTTCGAAATACCCGCAGGAATACGCCATGTCCTGGTCCAGCCATAGCTGGTAGAACTCGTTGGACAGGTCGTAATGGTAGGAAATAGCCGCTGCGTCTGTAGCCTTGTCGTGGATCGAGCGCACCGGATGACTCCCCTCGTCGTCGTCGATCAGGGCGTGACTCAACTCGTCACATACCCGGATAACCTCGGAGATGGAGCCTTCCAGTTCCAACTTGCCCTCGACAAAGGCTTCGCCCAAAGCATCGAGCGTTGGATGGGTCAGCTTGGACACGACCGTGGGGTCCTTCACCACGATGGTCACACTGGGCTCGGGGCCCAAGTTGAATTCATGGCCGTCCCAGAGTCGAAGACGCAGCGGTAGCTGAAGATTCTGTAAGGCCGGTGGAAGTTGCGCGAGCATGAGTAGTCCCCCCTTGTTTCAGACGTCTGGAATGAGGGTAGACCATCAGAAGACAAAGTAGGAGGCTATCGATTTAATAGCCTTCTTCTATGGGGCTCGGCGCTCGAGCAAACCGTCCTGAATCCACTGTTTCAGCCATGTCACCGCCTGCAGTGGCGCACCCTCTGCATAAGTGACTACCAGCGCTTCGCACAGTTCTGAAAAATTCCAGCCGGTGGTCACCATTCCCGCCAAGGCACTGGCTTCCGCTGGCTCCAGGCTGCGGTAATGGCATACGTTCTGATGGCGCCATACCAGGCAAATCTGCGCCAGCTCCAACGCGTGGCTGTCGGGAAAGTCCGACTCATCCTTGCTCGCCCGCCAAATGGCCACGGTATTGAAGTGACACAGCATCTGCTGCACCGAAGGCGCAAGGTTCACCTGCAACCCAGGCCAGTCTTCAGGCGCCAATTGCGCCATATCAGCAAGGGCCAGCGGCTCACCCTGCGGGGCATCAAACGCCAGGGTAAACGCCCATTCCAACCGCGCCAGCTCCGCCAGCGGCGCGCTCTGCTCAGCCACCAGGTGCTCAACGATAAACGCCGGGAACCGCTCACCCAGCCAACGCAGGCTGTAATGGGCGGAGGGATATCGGCGCAAATAGGCTTCTGTCAGTAATGCGAACTCATCATCGCCGAGCCAATACCAAATGGCACCGAAGTCATGGCGCAGTACTTCCTGCAAGCGCGACAGGTAGGCGTTGTGATAAATCGCCAGGCCCGTGTCCACATCCAGGGTCGGCCCACCCAGCAAGGTCGCGGCGAAGCCACTGTTGGCGGCTGAGTTTTCAGATAACAAGTGCTGCTCAAAAGCCAACTGCCAATCGGTCAAGCGCATAACGACCTCCGGGCCAAGGCGGTCGCGCCCAGTTCACGGGCCTTGCTCAACTCGGTGAGCAGTTCTTCGAACGGTGGGAAATGGTCATCGCGTTCCAGCAAGGTCGACACCGGCCCCAGATGCTCAAGCGTCTGCTGATAAAGCGCCCAAACCGGGTCGCACACTGGATGGTCATGGGTATCGACCACATAGTCGCCGTAGTCCATATGCCCGGCCAAATGCAGCTGGCGGATACTCTCGGGCGGCAAACTACGGATAAAGGTCCAGGCATCAAACCCGTGGTTGCGCGAGCTGACATACACGTTGTTCACGTCCAGCAGCAGCTGGCACCCGGTCAAATGGGCCAGGGCATTGAGGAATTCCCACTCGGTAAATTCATCGGCCTTGGAGCGCACATAGCTGGAGACGTTTTCCAGTACCAATGGGCGCTGCAACACATCCTGCACTTGGCGCACGCGGGCAGCCACATGGTAAAGGCTTTCTTCGGTGTAAGGCAGCGGCAACAAATCGTGCAACTGATGGGCACTGCCGCGGCTCCAGCACAGGTGATCGGAGATCCACGCGGGCTGAATGCGCTCGGCAAGTTGTTTGATTTGTTTCAGGTAATCGCTATCGAGGGCATGCGGCCCACCGATGGACAGGGACACACCGTGCATCACCAGGGGATAACGCTCGGCTATCGCGTCCAGGTAGTACAAGGCTTTACCGCCCTGGACCAGATAATTCTCGGAGATCACTTCGAACCAATCCACGGCCGGCGACTGTTCAAGGATCTGCTGGTAGTACTCACTGCGCAAACCCAGGCCGTAACCCAGACTTGTAAGGGAAGCGGACATCACACACTCCTGGGCAAAGTGCCCGCAGCGGCGGGGGGCGTCCGCTGCGGTTGCACCCGTTGCCGGTTATTCGCCGACTTTGCCACCAGCCTTGGTGCAAGCGTCTGCACTGGCCATAGCCTTGAAGCCCTGACCTTTGCACGAACCTTGACCTTTGCAAGCGTGGTCCTTGGTTTTGCAATCGTTCTGGCCTTTGCAAGCGTTGATGCCGTAGCAGTGCACAGCGGTGTCAGCGGCTTGAGCCTGAGTGACAACACCAGCAAACATGGTAGCGGCGGCCATTGCGAGGGCGGCACCAGCAGCAGCGGATTTAAAGTTCATTTTTGTATTCCTCATGATCGGTAGTGGAATCGGTCTGAACGGATTGTTCAGTCTCGACATACCACTAGAGTGAGGTCCATCACTGGCGTTACAGCTGTGTGCAAATATTTCTGAAAATTATTCATCCAGCTTCAAAAGCGGCTCCTGGAAGCGTAGCAAACGCCCGGCATTACCCAATACCAGCAGGGTGCTGAGGTTATGCAACACCGCCGCGATCATTGCGCCTGCTGCGCCCAGCCAGCCAAAAGCAGCAAACACCACGATGGCCAGCGTCCAGCCCAGGCCGATGATCACGTTGACCTGCAACGTATGTCGGCACTGGCGGCTCAAGCGCACACAGGTGCCAAGGCGACGCAGATCGCTGCCGATCAACACCACGTCCGCCGATGCCAGGGCGATGTCCGCCCCGCCGGCGCCCATGGCGACACCGACCACACCCGCCTTGAGCGCCAGGGAATCGTTAATGCCATCACCGACGACCATCGGCCGGAAACCGCTGCCAATTTCCCCCAGCACGCGGTTGAGCTTATCTTCCGGCAAGGCCTGCGCTTCGACGTCGCTGATGCCTACGTCGAGCGCCAGGCTGTCGGCGACACTTTGACGGTCGCCGGTCAGCAATAGTTGACGGCCCAAACCGAGGTCGCGCAGCTCTTGCAGCGCCTGGCGTGCTTCCGGCTTGACGCTGTCCGCCAGCAACAGCCAGGCCAGGAACTGCCCGTTCAAGGCCAGCCCGGCAATCGGGCCGTCATGGTTCGGGACTGTCGTCGTGACAATACCCAACTGCTCGAACAACTCCGGTCGCCCCAGCGCCGCCTCGCCCTGCCCGGTTTGCGCCACGACGCCAAGCCCCTGGCGTTCGTGAATATCCGTCAGCACCAGCATTTGCTCTTGCGTGGCCAAACCGGCCAGCGCACGGCTGACCGGGTGACTGCTGGCCGAACCCAGGCTGGCGGCAAGATTCAACAACACTTGCCGATCCGGCGCTGTGGTTTCAATGGACTGCAAACGCAGCGTGCCGAAGGTCAGCGTGCCGGTCTTGTCGACCACCAACGAGGTCAGGTCCGCCAACTCCTCCAGAAACGCCGAGCTGCGAATCAAAATCCCATGGCGCGCCGCCACCGCAATCCCGGCAATCGCTGTGGCCGGCGCCGACAACACCAGGGCACACGGGCACGCCGCCACCAACACCGCCAACATTGCCTGAGCGTCATTGGTGACAAACCAGGTCACCGCCGCCAGCAGCAATACCAGCACCATATAGCTGCCGGCGTAACGCTCCAGCAGCCGCGTGATCGGTGGCTTGGAGCGTTCAGCGTTTTGCATCAGGGCGATGACCTTGCCCAAGGTCGATTCATCGCCGGTGCGGGTCACCTGCAAGCGCAGCAACCCATCCAGGTTGATCGCACCGCCAAACACCTGCACACCGACGCTCGCTTCCAGCGGCACCGACTCACCGGTGATAGGCGCCGTGTCCAGGCTCGCCTGGCCCGACAGCACCACGCCGTCGGCGGGCACGCGATCACCGGCGCGCACTTCGACAATATCGCCGGTGTTCAGCGTGCCGTTATCCACTTCAATAATGCTGCCATCGGCCTGCACCAACCGCGCATGGCTGCGGGTCAGTTTGCCCAGGGCGTGAATCGCTTCCTGGGAGCCGATCACGCTGCGCTCTTCCAGCACATGGCCGAAGATCATGATGATCGGCAACAACGCGGCGGTCAGCAGATCACCGGTGGCCCAGGCACCCAGCATCGCCAGGGCGATCAATTGGTCGGTGATGCCATGCAGGCTGGGGTAACGCAGGCTGTACCAGGCCGAGCGCATCACCGGCACGGCCACCAGCAAGGACGCCACGCCGAGGAGTAATTGGCTGACACCGGTCTGGTCCGGCGCGAGCCAGCGCCAGACCAGGCCGAGCACAAGTAAACCCAGAGCCAGCATGGCCAGGGTCAATTGCCGGGCAGCGCTGCGCTGCTCGGCGGAGGTCAACATGGGTGCGCTCATTGCTCGGCTCCCTGAATGATCAAGCGGGAGTCGTCTTTAGGGTCGACGGTGGTCACAGAACCTGCCTGGCCCAGAATCTTCGGCAAGCGCTCGCGATAAAGACGCAGCAACAAGCCAGGGTCTTTGACTTGAGCCAGGCTGGCGACGGTCGCGGTTTGCGCCTGGGCGTTGGCCAAGCGTTCACTGGCCTGGGCGTGGGCAACCTGCACCAGCCGATCGGCTTCCTGGTTGGCGGTCTGGGTGAGCTTTTCCGCTTCGGTGCGCGCATTGGCCACGGCTTTGTCGGCCTGCTGGCTGGCCGTCAGCACGGCGTTAAAAGCATTGACGGCCGGGCCTGGCAGACTTGATTGCACGTCGACGCGAGTGACTTCGATGCCCAAGCCCAACCCCGTCGAAGCCAGCTGCGCCAGGCGTTTATTGATGCCTTGCACCAGATCACCGCGCAGCCGCTCACGGCGCTCGGCGGCACCGTTGTCGGTGCCGATCAGTTCAGGGCGCGCCACCAGAATCGTGTCCAGGTCGCGCGCGGCGGTCAGGGCCACCGCGCTGCGCGTCACCAGCCGATCCAGGGCCGGCAGCACGTGCTCGCCCTGCAACACAAACGCGTAAGGCTCGGTGACCTTATAAAACACCCGCACATCCAACTGCACCACGCCGGCATCGCCCGTCAGCAAATAACCGGAACCGGCCAGCGCGTCACTCAAGGGCGTGGCAAAACTGGCCACGCGGTCGGCCTGGATCGCCGCCTCGGAGCGCAACAAGTTCTCCACTCGCCGCTCGATCACACGGTCCGCCGCCGGCAACAGCACCACTTGCTCGAAGGGCTGCGGCCACGCAAGCAAAAGCCCGGCGTTCTGGATGCGGTCAAGCGCGCCGAAGTGCAACACCACGGCGCGGTTCTGCGGGTCGATCTGGCGCACATTCGAAAACGCCCAGGCCAACGCCGCCAATACCGTCACCGCGTACAACGCCAGGAAGGTCAGACGCCCGGCCTGGATCCACGGGCTGTCCGGGCCGTCACGCTCGGTCATGGCTGAACGTCCTTAGGCCCGTCTACCAGTGCACGGAACGGTGCAGCATCGGTGCGCAGGATGATCTTGGTGCCCGGCGTGACCACGGTACCCAAGGTATCGAGCGAGCGCAGCAGGTTGTACAGCTGCGGGTTGCCGGCGTAGGCACGCCCGTAAATCTGCGCCGCCTCAACCCGCGACTGGGCTTCGATATCGGCGGCTTTCACCGTGGCATCGGCTTGCACGATGCGCGCATCCCGCTCGGCAGCGGAGCGAATCTGCGCCGCTTCCCGCTTGCCCACGGCGGTGCGTTCAGTGGCGATGGTTTCGCGCTCGGCGCGCATGCGATCGACGGTGGCGGTCAGGGTGACGGAAGGCAACGTCAGGCGCTCGACGCCCACTTGCGCCACGCGTACGCCATAGGTGGTGAGCAATTGTTGATCAATCTGTTGGCGCAGCTGTGCTTCAAAATCAGCAATGCGCACCTGGCTGGCGTCGGTGTTGATCAGGCTGGACAGGTCGAAGCTGGCAGCGGTGGTTTCCAGCGCCGAGCCGACGAAGGTGCGAATCTGCCGCGCCGCTTCATCCGGCTGGTTCTGCACCGCACGCATAAAGCGCTGCACATTGTCGGCATCGCCCTGCACCTGCCACGCCACGTAGGCCTGCACGATGATGCGCAGGCCATCGCGGGTGCCCACATCCTGCAAACCGCTGGAGGTGGTGCGCAGGCGCAAGTCCACCGGGATCGCCGCTTCGAACGGCGCCGGCCAGCGCCAGCCCAGGCCCGGCTCCAGCAGTACCCGCGACGGGTTGCCGAAGCGGGTAATCACCGTGGCTTCACCGGAACGCACCTGCACCAGGCTCGCTGCCGCGACGGCAAACAACACCAGCAATACCGCCCAGGCCATGCGCCGCCATGGAAATGGGCCAGCAGCCTGTTCGTCGCCATGATGGTGATGGTGGTGGCCATGATGATGGTGATGACCGTGATCGTGAGAATGAGCGCTCAACAGACAGACTCCTTATTGAACGGCTTTACGCGGCGCCATCGGGTCGGCCGGCAAAGTAAAAGAACGCAGATCGATCGTCGGCGCGCCATCGGCGCCCAGGCGGTGATCCAGAATAAGCAGCTTGGCGTGGGCCAGGCCTTGGCTGAGTTGGCCCAGGTACTGTTCCAGCACAAAGGCACGACCCGCAGTGGCGTAGGCTTTTTGTTCGGCGGTAAAACGCAGGTCGGCCGCCTGGGCACCCGCGTTCACTTCACGGGCAGTGGCCACCGCCTGATCGCGAGCAGTGCTGGCTTGCAACAACGCCTGGTTGGTTTGCTCGCTGGCAGCCCCGCGTTCGCGGGAGATCAGCGCCTGGGCGCCAATTTGTGCCGCCTGCACACCGTGATAAGCGTTGGCGGCACCGGCCGGTGGGTGAATCGCTTCTACGACCGTGGCCAAAATCTCCACGCCGCTGTCGAGCTTTTGCAGGTCTGCCTGCACGGCGCGACCCACTTCATCGGCGAGGCTGGTGCGTTGCTCACCGAGCAATTCGTCGAGGGTACGCGAAGCAAAGTCATGCACAAGGATGCGGCTGGCGGTGCTGCGAATCAGCGTCGGTATATCCGCGCTGTTATAGGTGGCGGCCAGCGCAGCCTTGTCCGTCAGGCCGATGCGGTAGACGAAACGCACATCCATATTGACGATCTGGAAGCTCTGCTTGTCGCCGCTGCTGCTGGCGATCACTTGGGACTTGTCATTCACATGGCTGGCGTCCCACAAACGATTGGCGATGAGCGGCGCCGGGCCTTCCGCCGAGGCCAACTCCGGTGCGGCGGCCTCGCTGACGCTGGTGGCCAGTTCATGCACCACGCCGTTTTCCACGCTCAGCACGCGCCCCAATGGCCAAGGCAACCCGGCATGCAAGCCAGGTCCGAACACCTGCACGGGCTTGCCGAACCGTTCATAAATCCCACGGCCTTGCAGGGGCACTTCATGCACGCCGGTCAGCGCCCAGCCTACCGCCAGCACCACCAGCAGCACTGGCAAAAACGCCCGACGCATGTAGGTAAACGCCCAGATCTGACGCAGATCGATGCCAAAGCGGTTGTGCAATTCGTGCTGCAACGCCAGCAAAGGTTGTGGTGGCCAACGCAGCAGGCCCGCGATAAAGCTTTGCGCCATCAAGCGCGGTTCGAGGCGCGGCTGGCGCGGGCTGAACAGTGACAGCACGCCCCTTAGCAGAAACTCCAGCGCCACCAGCGCGGGCAACAGCCCCGTCAACACAGCCAGACGCAGCGGCCACACGGATTCGGCACCGGCAAACAGCAGGCAGATCGCACTGACCACCAGGCTGATAATCGCCACGCGGCTCAACTGCGCCAGCTGTGACGCTTCCGGCCATTGCGCGGCGGTTTCCTGGGCCAAGCGGCGCTCGAACACCAGCAAGCCAAAGGCCAACGCCAGGGCCACCGCCGCGCCGATGCTCGCCGATTGCCCCACCGCGGCAGCGGGCAAGGCCAGATTCCAGAACTCAATGATGCTGATCAGCGCCAGCAACGACCAGCCGCACAGCCACACCACTGGCGCGCCAATCTGTGCCAGCACACCGCTGCCAAACCGATTGATCGCCCGTGCAAGCGCGCCAACCTCTTCGTCGGGAGCTTCGATCAGTTCAGCCGTGGGCGTTTCCAGCGCCTGGGCGCGCCAATCCGCCACCCACCACGCCGACTGCAACCCGGCCACCAGCACCAGCAAGGCCGACGCGCAATTGATCAGCACCACCGGCCAGATCGACAGCGGCGCAAACAGTGCCACGAACAGCGCCAGCACCCAGCCGGCCAAGGCCAGGGCCGTCAGGCTGATGCCCGCCTGGCGCAATCGGCGGGCATGGAACAACCCTTGTTGAAAACGCGGAAGGCCTTCAACCGAAGCGCCGTCAGCTTCCAGATCCACTTGCATCCACTTAACGTCCGCTACACACAATTGGTTACGATATAACACGCAGCGTGAAATTTTTGTCCGAAAACAGCGCAAATCCCCTATGGGAGCGGGCTTGCTCTCGATAAAGGTCTGCCAGTTTTTAATGGTTGGACTGATGTACCGCCATCGCAGCATAGGTATCTACACAACTTTAAAGGCCGCCACTTTCTCCTGTGGCGAGCAGGCTTGTCGAATCGTCGCACCGCCTGCGTTGGGCTGCGAAGCAGCCCCAGTGAAGGCACTGCAATTTTCCTGAAAGTACTCAGTGTCTGGGTTTGGGGCCGCTTCGCAGCCCAACGCAGGGCAAGCCTGCTCGCCACAACGGCTCACCTGCCACAGATTTCGTGTCAACCGGCTGTGTAGATACCTATGCCCATCGCAGGCAAGCCAGCTCCCACATTTATTCTGTGGTGCTCTCTGGAAAGTGATTAAACCCCCAGAAACACAAGCCATCACTGGTGCAGGCACAGATTAATCGGCACACTCCAAAACAGTTTTTCGCGGGCCCATGGACAAGGAAGCGTCATGATTTCGATCTACCAGCTAAAACCGCGTTTTCAGAACCTGCTGCGCCCTCTTGTGCAGCGTCTCTACGACAATGGCACCACCGCCAACCAGATTACCGTGCTGGCCGGCGTTGTTTCCTTGCTGGTCGGCCTGCTGATCGCCAGCTTTGCCCAACACCTCTGGCTGTTTGCGCTGATCCCGCTGTGGATGATCCTGCGCATGGCCCTCAATGCCATCGACGGCATGCTCGCGCGCGACTTCGGCCAGCAATCACGCCTGGGCGCCTATCTCAATGAACTGTGTGACGTGATCGCCGACAGCGCCTTGATCCTGCCCTTTGCGCTGATTCCGGGCGTGAGCCTGGCGCCGGTGCTGCTGGTGGCGTTGCTCGCCGTGTTCAGCGAATACGCCGGTGTACTGGGGCCGATGGTGGGTGCCTCACGGCGCTATGACGGGCCGATGGGCAAAAGTGATCGTGCGTTCGTGCTCGGTGTACTCGCCACTGGCGTGGCGTTGGGCTGGCTCGGCGCGGGCTGGGTCGATGCGGTGATGTGGCTGGTCGCTGCCCTGCTCGCCTACACCTTGGTCAACCGCGTGCGTCAGGGCCTCAAAGAACAACAAGAAACCTCTCCGATTGCATAAGGATTTTTGCGATGCGCGAACAGCAAGAGCACACCTTCAGTACCCACGATGGCGTCGAGCTTTTTTATCGACACTGGCCGGCCACTGCGCCTGCGGGCGACGAGCCGCGCAAAGCGATCCTGCTGTTCCATCGCGGCCATGAGCATTCTGGCCGTATTGCCCACCTGGTCGATGAACTCGACCTGCCGCAATTCGATTTCTTTGCCTGGGACGCCCGTGGCCACGGCCAATCGCCGGGCGCCCGCGGTGACAGCCCAAGCTTCGCCACCAGCGCCCGCGACGTGCAGACCTTCTGCGAACACATCGGCGCCACTTACGGCATAGAAGAACAAAACTTCGCCGTTATCGCCCAAAGCGTCGGCGCGGTGATCGCGGCCACTTGGGTACACGACTACGCGCCAAAAATCCGCGCGCTGGTGCTCGCCTCCCCGGCGTTCAAGGTCAAGCTGTACGTGCCCTTCGCCCGGCCTGGGCTGGCGTTGATGCGCAAGTTTCGCGGCAACTTTTTCGTCAACAGCTACGTCAAGGCCAAGTTCCTCAGCCATGACCCTGAGCGCGTCGCGTCCTACGACAGCGACCCGCTGATCACCAAAGCGATTTCGGTGAATGTGCTGCTCGGTTTGTACGAAGCCGCCGACCGGGTAGTCGCCGATGCCCAGGCGATCCAGGTGCCGACGCAATTGCTCATCTCCGGCTCCGACTTCGTGGTGCACCGCAAACCCCAGCAGCAATTTTTCGACCGGCTTGGCAGCCTGAAAAAAGAGCTGCACATCCTGCCCGGTTTTTTCCACGACACCCTCGGCGAGCGCGACCGCGCCACGGCCGTAAGCAGCGCTCGGCGTTTTATCCTGCAGAACTTCGCCCATCCGCTGGACCGCGCGGCCCTGCTCGACGCCGACAAACTCGGCGCCACGTGCGCCGAATCCGAAGCCCTCGCCGCGCCGCTGCCGCGTAATTCCCTGCGCGACCTGTACTGGCGCATCACCCGCGCCAGCATGGGCCTGGGCAAGAACCTGTCGGACGGGGTGAAACTGGGTTTCGACACCGGCTTCGACTCCGGCAGCACCCTGGACTACGTGTACCGCAACACGCCCACCGGCAAGGGCGGCTTGGGGCGGATGATCGACACCAACTACCTCAACTCCATCGGCTGGCGCGGCATTCGCCAGCGCAAGCTGAACGTCGAGGAACTGCTACGGCTGGCCATGGCCAGGTTGCGCGATGAACATCGCGAGGTGCGCATCGTCGATATCGCCGCCGGCCACGGGCGCTACATTCTTGAAGCCTTGCAAGGCGTTTCGCCGCTGCCGGAATCGATCCTGCTGCGCGACTACAGCGACATCAACGTGCGTGACGGCGGCGCGCTGATTCGTGAAAAAGGTCTGGGGGACATCGCGCAGTTCGTCAAAGGCGATGCATTTGATAGAGCAGACTTGGCGGCACTGACGCCCAAGCCGACCCTGGCAGTGGTGTCCGGCCTGTATGAGCTGTTTGCCGATAACGGCATGGTCGGCGGTTCGCTGGCCGGTCTTGCCGAAGCGGTGGAGCCCGGCGGGTACCTGGTCTACACCGGCCAGCCGTGGCACCCGCAACTGGAATTGATCGCCCGCGCGTTGACCAGCCATCGCCAGGGCCAGGCCTGGGTAATGCGCCGTCGCAGCCAGGCAGAGATGGATCAATTGGTCGAGGCGGCGGGCTTTCGCAAAATCACCCAGCGTGTGGATGAGTGGGGCATTTTCACCGTGTCCCTGGCACAGAAGATCTGAGCATGCGCGAACCCGGTTTATTGAAACCCGCAGTCCTGTGGCTACTGCTGTTGGCGCCGCTGTTTTTCAGCACCTACGGCTTTGCCACCTGGGTCACCAGCCAGCGCAGCGATGTGGGCACGCTGGTGTTCGGCTGGGAAACCCATATGCCGTTCTGGGCCTGGACCATCGTGCCCTACTGGTCCATTGACCTGCTGTACGGGTTTTCACTGCTACTGCCCAATACTCGCCATGAGCTGAAACAACACGCGTTGCGCCTGCTCAGTGCGCAAGTCATTGCCGTGAGCTGCTTTTTGATCTGGCCGCTGCGTTTCACCTTTGAACGGCCGGAGCTGGATGGCGTATTCGGCTGGCTGTTTGCAGTGCTGGCCGGGTTCGACAAACCCTTTAACCAGGCGCCGTCGCTGCATATCGCGCTGCTGGTGATTTTGTGGGTCATGTATCAGCGCCACACCCAAGGGTTTTGGCGTTGGCTGGTGCATGGCTGGTTTGCGTTGATCGGTATTTCGGTGCTGACCACTTATCAACATCACTTTATCGACTTACCCACAGGCGCCCTGGCCGGTTGGCTGTGTGTGTGGCTGTGGCCGGTGGAACATCCAAGCCCGCTGTTGAATGCACGGCTGACGCGGGACACAAAACGATGGCGACTGGGCATGCGCTACGGCCTCGGCGCTTTAGTGCTGGTAATCCTGGCCTTGGTGCTGCGCGGCGGGTGGTTGTGGCTGCTTTGGCCAGCGGTTTCCTTGGGTTTGATCAAGGCGAACTACTTTGTACTCGGCGCGTCGGGCTTCCAGAAGCGCAAAGACGGCCGGCTCACTCCTGCCGCGCGCTGGCTGTATGCACCGTATTTGGCGGCCGCGTGGATAAATTCCAGGCTGTGGACACGTAAACATCCACAGCCTGACCAAATTGTGGATAACGTCTGGCTTGGTCGAATTCCTGCCAACGGCGAGCAAGGTTCCTTCAAGGCCATCGTCGATCTGTGCGCCGAATTGCCGATTAATCCACAGGGCCGCGCCTATGAATGCGTGCCCGTGCTGGACCTGATTGCCCCGTCTCCCGCCGAGTGCCAGCAAGCCGCCGAAGCCATTGAACGCCTGCGTTCAAACGGCCCGTTGCTGGTGTGCTGCGCCCTCGGCTACTCGCGCAGCGCCACCGCCGTCGCCGCGTGGCTGCTGCACAGCGGACGCGCCGCAACGGTCGACGAGGCACTGGCTATTATTCGTACAGCACGGGCCGAAGTGGTCCTGCATCCTGCTCACCGTAAAGCGTTGGAGGGTTTGCCCCATGCCCGCTGATATGGAACTTCAGGTCGTTGCCAGCCTGCTGCGCCGTGGCCGTTCGCTGGATCAGTTATCCACAGGCCTGACCGTGGCTGGCGTGTTATTTGGCCTCGCACAGTTGCTGTTGGCCAGCGTTTCGACCCTGTGCCTGCTGCTCAGCCTGTGGATGATTATTCTTGGCTTGCTGCAAAAGTACTGGGCCTTGCGCGTGGCCTTCGACGCCGACCTGTTCGCCATGCTGGCCCGCGACACCGAGCGCACGGCCGACCTCGACCAATCCTTGCAGAGCCTCGGCCTGCAATCGCCCAAACGCGCCGGCCGACCCTGGATCGAACGCCGTCGCGGCGCGCTCAAACTGCTGCGCAAACAAGCCTGGTTGCTGGGCGCGCAAGCGCTGCTGACCCTGGCCGTCATCCTCGCCAGCCCTTGGCTACCTTTCGCCGGATAAGGAATTCCCATGTTCGAACCCGTGGTCGCCACCCTGATTACCTCGATGGCCCGCACCGTCACCGGCGCCCGCAGCCTGTGGCTGGGCTGCGCACCGGTGCCGGTGCAGCGCATCTACTTCGCCAACCACAGCAGCCACGGTGATTTCGTCTTGTTATGGGCGTCGTTGCCGCAGAACCTGCGCAAATTCACGCGCCCGGTAGCCGGCAGTGATTACTGGAACCAAAGCGCACTGCGCCGCTACATCATCAACCGCGTGTTCAACGGCGTGTTGATCGACCGTGAGCGTAAAGACCCTGTGGATAACCCCTTGCAGCCGATGCTCGCCGCGCTGGAAGGCGGCGATTCCTTGATCATCTTTCCCGAAGGCACGCGCAACCTGGAGGACGGTTTGCTGCCGTTCAAAAGCGGCCTGTATCACCTGGCAAAAAGTTACCCACAGGCCGAATTGATTCCGGTGTGGATCGCCAACCTCAACCGGGTCATGCCCAAGGGCCGCGTACTGCCGCTACCGTTGCTGTGCACCACCAGTTTTGGCGCGCCGCTGCAATTGGAAGACGGTGAAGACAAAACCGCCTTCCTCGCCCGCACCCGCGACGCCCTGCTTGCCCTCGCCCCGGAGCATGTCTGACATGGATAGCCAAACCCTGATGTTGTTCGGCGGGATCGGTGCGATTCTGGTGCTCGCCTCGCTGATCGGCCTGATCCTCAAACTGCGCACCCGTGGCACACCGAATGCGGTGGTCGACAACCTTAACGCCCGCATCAATGCCTGGTGGGTGATGGTGGTGGTGATCGGTATCGCCTTCTGGCTCGGAACTGGCGCGGTGATCCTGCTGTTCTACGCGGTGTCGTTCTACGCCCTGCGCGAATTTCTCACCCTCACGCCGACACGGCGCAGCGACTACCCGGCCCTTGTAGCAGCGTTCTACCTGGCGCTGCCGCTGCAATACCTGCTGATTTATGCGGACTGGTACGGGCTGTTCTCGATCT
>NZ_VBVZ01000879.1 GCF_005863185.1 Pseudomonas edaphica | reverse complement strand
CGCTCATGGGCCTGGTTGCGCGCCACCGCCAGCAGCTCCAGGCGGCGGGCGGCGCTGTCGGTGTCGAGCAGGCTGGCGTCTTCACCCGGCAGGCGGCGGCGCCAGTTCGGGTGGGTGTCGGTGGTGCCGGGCAGGTAGGCTTGTTCCTCGATGCCCAGCGCGTCTTCCAGCGGCAACAGCACCAACGGCGCGCGGGTGTGGCCCAGGTAGCGCACGCTGGCGTCGAGCATATGGTCGGTGTCATTGCGGATTTCATCGACGAAGTTCTGCGGGTCCTGGCTCAAGGCCTGGCGCAGCGCCTGGCGTTCGTGCAGGCGGTGTTCGCTCCATTGCTCCACGGTCGGCGCATCGATCAGGCCCAGCTGGATATTCCATTCGATATCGCGGCTGTGCCACCAGCCGTTGAGGGTTGGCAAGTCGTGGGTGCTGGTGGTAGCCAGGGCGTTGTCCGGCCAGTCGAGGATCGGCTTGAAGTGGCCGTCGTGGTTTTGTTCAAAGAGTAAGACGCGCATGCCCAGGATCGAGCGGCCGCTGAGTTTTTCGCGCAGGCCATCGGGCACGGTGCCCAGGTCTTCACCGAGCACGATGGCCTGGTGGCGGTGGGATTCCAGCGCCAGCAGGCGCAGCAGGTCATCCACCGGGTAGTACAAATACGCGCCTTCGCGCGGCGTAGCGTCCATGGGGATGACCCACAGGCGTTGCAGGCCCATCACATGGTCAATGCGCAGGCCGCCGGCGTGGGCGAAGTTGGCCCGCAGCATCTCGATAAAGGCGCGAAAGCCGTTGCGCTTGAGACCTTCAGGGGAAAACGCCGAGATGCCCCAGCCTTGACCCGCGCGGTTGAGAATGTCCGGTGGCGCGCCGACGGTAAGGTTGGCGAGTAGCTCGTCCTGCCGGCTCCACGCCTGGCTGCCGCCGCCATCGGCACCGACCGCCAGGTCTGCGATCAGGCCGATGCCCATGCCGCTGCCACGCGCGGCTTGTTGCGCGCGCTCCAGGCTGCGTGCGATCAGCCATTGGCAGAAGGCAAAATAGCCGATCTCATTCGTATGGTCGGCGGCAAATTGCGTCAGCGCCGGGCTCTGAGGCGAGCGCCATGCTTCGGGCCAGTGGCGCCAGTCGAGGTCTTCACCGGCGGCGGCACGCAAGGCTTGCACGGCTTCAAAGCGACAGTGGTTCTCCAGGGCTTCGCCGCCGGCCTGGCGAAAGCTCAGGAAGTCGGCGTGTTGCGGGTGCTGGCCGTGGCGGAAATCTTCATACAAGGCACGCAACAGGCGCTGCTTGGCGCGGGCGGCGGTGGGCCAGTCGATCAAGGTGAGCTGTTCCAGGGCGTGCAGCTCATCCGTAAGGTCCAGTGCCTCGATGGCGTTGCGCACTTCGCGCTCGCCAAGGATGCAGGCGGGCGAGGCATACAGGCTGTTGAGGAACAGGCGGCTGGAAGGTGAGTAGGGGCTGTAGCGCTCGGTGTCGGCGCTGAACATCGCATGCATCGGGCTGATGGCCAAGGCATCGGCGCCGCGTTCGGCGGCGCTGCGGGCCAGGTGCTCCAATGCCAGGGTGTCACCGAAGCCGCCGTCACCCAGGCGGCGCAGTGCATACAGCTGCGCACTCAGGCCCCAGGCGCGGGCCGGTTGGCTGTCGACCGCTTCAGCGACGCTGTAGCAATGGGTAGGGGCCACGGCCAGGGTGAAGGTTTGGTCGTCGATATGCACCTGGTGATAACCCAGCGCGATTACGCCGGGCAGTTCGGCATTGCCGTCCAGGCGCAATTCCAGGGTTTCGCCCTGTTCCAGGCTGACGCGGCACGGTGTGTCCGGGGCGAAGTAATTCGCGAGGTCCAGACCCACGCCGGTGTCCA
>NZ_VBVZ01000878.1 GCF_005863185.1 Pseudomonas edaphica | reverse complement strand
GGAAGCGACAGGAAATCGGATGTGGTGACCGCGCAGGCGGTACAGGAATACCACTGCCAGCACCCGGCCCCGAACGCGTACGAGGTCATATATGCACCGCTTGGCGTAGCGGGCGCCGTGATGTGCTGTCAGTCCATTTCAAAGGAGTGACACGATGGACTCTTCATCCCATCTTTCTTCGCCGGCCGTGCCGGCAAACGACGCACCCCAGCCAATAAAAAAACTCGCCGCCACCCAAAGCCTGCACGGTGACTTCCTGGAGCGCAGCAGTCCTCAGTGGTTGATCAACGCGACGCCGGCTCGCAAGCAGGCGCTCAAGGATGCCGGCACGGTCATGCCGGCATGGCTTGCGAACGCGACGCCATTGCAACGCAATGAAGTGACGGGTCGTTTTCTCGCCAACCTCACCACCCAGACGCAACTGGACAAGACGATGGCCTCCTTCCAGGGCATCGACGACTTCGCCCGGCCCTTGCTGCTCAAGGCCCTGAAGGATCAGTACCGACTGGACGTCGATGTCGACAAAATTCTGTTGTGCCTGCGCCGCCCGTTGGCGGTGGGGATTGCCGAAGTCGAGGCGGGGGATTTCGAGTTTTTGAAACTGCCCCTGCTGGAAGCGGCCTTGCACAACTTCGAGGCCTACGAGTGCAAGGAGGGCGCTTACCACAAGACCTCCGGGTTCATGCAAGCTACCGGCACCTCCAGCACCTACCACTCGGTGGCGATCAACCTGAAGGTCAGCCAGTTTTTGACGCTGTGTCGAAACCTCAATATCGGCGCCAAATACCAGGCCTACCTGCAATCATTTTTCTACCCCGAAGACGCCAGCGCGCAAGTCACCCTGCGTGACCAGTTCATCGCCAATCAGAAGGCCGCCGTCAGGGCTGCCGCCGAGCAGGCACTGTTGACCGGCGATATCGAGCCGGCCGATCACCGCATGCTGCTGTCGGTGATCGAGGGTGAAATTCATCCCTGGATGGGCGACAAGCAGGTCTGGTTCAGGACCCTGGGCCTGATGCGGCTGCGGATGACCGGCTGCATGGTGTTCTCGATTTGCAAAAAATACAGTGACCCGGACGAGCTGATTATCTATGTGCCCCAGGACCCTGAGCATCCGCTCAAGCGCTACCGCTGGCGGCAAATGCAGGCTCAATTCAAGCGCTTGCTCACCGCCCGTGATCCGGCCAAGGCCAATGATCCCTCGCCGACGCCGTACCAGCAGTTTTTCAGTCGCTTCGTGCCTTACGACAAGCGGCCCTATTACTTCAGCCAGTTCACCCAGAAAGCTGCTGACTCACCCACCGACATCTGGCGCTCACCGTGGAAGAAATTGCTGGATTTCACCACGCCGCACTTCATCACCCTTTCCTTGAACCTTCGACGCGCACACGACGCGGCAAAGGGATCTGGGCGGCGAACATCGACCCCTGGCATTACTTCTACGAACAACACCGCGAGCAGGTGATCGCAGATGCTCGCGCCCATGCCGTGCCCACCGAAGATGTGGATGCCAAGGCACGTGACGCCAAGCTGGCGCACCTGCTGGAGATCGGCATGCTGGGGTTGAACATGGTGTCGATGTTCGTGCCGGTGCTGGGAGAGGTCATGATGGGCGTGATGGCAGGGCAGTTGCTCTATGAAACCCTGGAAGGCGCGATTGAGTGGGGCGAGGGTGACCGCCAGGCGGCTAAGGCACACTTGATTGATGTGGCCGAGAACCTGGCGCAGATAGCAGTGATGGCGGGTGTCGGGGCGGCGGTGAACAAATTCAGGGCCGCCAAGGCGGAGCCGGTGCTCGAAAACCTCAGCCCGGTCACGTTGCCCAACGGCGAAACCCGCCTGTGGAAGCCGGACCTGGCGGGCTAT
>NZ_VBVZ01000877.1 GCF_005863185.1 Pseudomonas edaphica | reverse complement strand
GCAAAACGCTGCCCAGCACATTCAGGCCGATCCCAGCGTTGATCAAGTGGTCGGGCTCGAAGCGCAATACCAAACGGCGAAACAGGTTCGCCCCGAGCATGTAGCCGCTGATCGTCGCGGCGAATACCAGCGCGTATTCCGTGGCCGTCAGTTGGTAGCCGCGCTGCAACAGCGAAGACGACTCGCTGATAAACGGAAAATACGTGCTGTACACGCAGCCGATGGCCAAGGCGTACCGCAGGAAATAGCGGTCGCGCAGCAGTTGGCCATACACGCGCAGCAGGTTGCTCGGCGGCGCAGCGGCAACTTCGGTCGGGCGGGTTTCCGGCAGGCGGCGGTAAACCACCAGGCACAGCACGGCGCCGATCACGGCCAGCAGCACAAACAAGCCACGCCAGTTGATCAAGGGCAGCATCAGGCTGCCAAGCACTGGCGCGGCCATCGGCGAGATGGCCATGGCCATGGAGATCAGGCCGAGCAGACGCGCTTGTTCGTGGCGGTCGAAGTAATCGCGCACGATCACCCGACCGATCACCGTGGTACAGCAACCGCCTAGGGCCTGGAACAGCCGGGCGATCACCAGCACGCCGAGGCTGTTGGCCTGGGCGCAGGTCACCGTCGCCACCACGTACAGCAGCAGCCCGGCCAGCAAGACCGGGCGCCGGCCGAAGCGGTCGGTCAACGGGCCGCTGACCAGCAGGGAAATCGCCGAGCCCAGGGTGTACAGCGTGAGGGTCAGTTGCAGTTGGCTGTCGCTGCTGTGGAAGTAGTCGGCCATGGCGGGCAAGGCTGGCAGATGCAGGTCGAGCGTGAGGCGGGGCAGGGCGATCAGCACGGTCAGCAGGACCAGCCAGAACCCGGTGGAGAGGGCGCGTTGAGTCATGGGAAGCTTCTTTGCTAACGAGTAGAGCCTGAACTCTAACGACTTTGTGGTTTAATTCTTTGAGCCGCTTATGGCTTAAAACACTGGACCACTTATGCGCCGAGGAAAAACCGCCGCCATCTTGGACTTGCCGCGCCCGGATACGCTGGACGTCAGCAAGCAGCAGGGTGCCTATGACGCGTTGCGCGCCGCCATCCTCAATCGCCAGTTGCCGGTGGGCAGCCGCTTGCCCTCGACCCGCAGCCTGGCCGAGCGTTGGTTGGTGTCGCGTGGCACCCTGGAGGCGGCGTTCGAGCGCTTGCACAGCGAGGGGTATGTCGAGCGCGTGGCGGGCTCCGGCACGCGGGTGAGTGCAGTGATCCCCGAGGAGTTTATCGCGGCCCCGGCGCCGAGCAGCAAACCGCGCCGCCTGGCCGTGCCTGATCAGCCCGACGCCGGCGTGCAAAGCCACGTGCCTTTTGTGGCCCGGCGCCCGGATGCCAGTCTGTTCGACTTGAAAACCTGGGCACGCTGTATTTCCCGTGGCTTACTGTCGGCGGGGCCGGGTGCGCTGGAGGCCGCGCACCCGGCCGGGTTACCGGCATTGCGCGAGCAAATCGCCGACTACCTGCGCAGTTACCGCGGCATGCACTGCGAGGCGGATGAGGTGATTGTCACCACGGGCATTCGTCACGCCCTCGACCTGATCGCGCGCACGCTGCTCAAACCCGGCGACACGGCATGCGTCGAAGACCCAGGCTATAAGCCTGCGCGGCGCCTGTTCAGCCTGGCTGGCGCGCAGGTTCAATCGATCCCGGTCACGGCCGAAGGCCTCGACACCGACCAACTCCCAGCCACGGCGCGGTTGGCTTACGTGTCGCCTGCCCACCAGGCGCCATTGGGCATGACCTTGTCGGTCTCGCGCCGCCTGGCATTGCTGGACTGGGCCGCACGCGCTGACGCCTGGGTGGTCGAAGACGATTACGACAGCGAATACAACCTGTCTCTTA
>NZ_VBVZ01000876.1 GCF_005863185.1 Pseudomonas edaphica | reverse complement strand
TAAGAGACAGATCCAAGGCAAAGCCACGGGATGCCAGGCGGTCCGCTACGTCCTGAAGGTTGCTACGTAACAGTTTGGAATCGAGCATGTCGGTCTCTCGTTTATCAAAGTTTGGTCAAGGACAGGCCAGCCCAGGTGGCGAGCAGCCCGCCGAACACGCTGATGCCCAGGTAACCGAAAGCTACCAAAGCTTGCCCGCTTTCCAGCAGGCGCACCGTATCCAGTGAAAAGGATGAAAAGGTCGTAAGACCGCCTACAAAACCGACAATCAAGCCGGCGCGAACCTCAATCGGCACTTCGGGGCGCAACAGGAACCAGCCGTACAACAGGCCGATAATCAGGCAACCCACCAGGTTGACCGCCAGAGTGGCCGCATAAAAATGCTTCGGCCAATTGGCGCTGACCCAAGTGCCAGTGGCGAAACGCAATAATGTACCAGCGATGCCCGCGGCGGACACGGCAAGAATGGTCTTGAGCACTACTTTCTCCGCTGTTTTGGGCTGAGACGGTCGAGTTGGGCCAGGTGATTGAGCTTTTCACCGATTTTCAGCTCCAGGCCACGCGGCACCGGCTGATACAGCGGCAAGGGCTCAAGCTCATCGGGGAAGTAGTCTTCGCCGGCCGCGTAGGCGTCCGGCTCATCGTGGGCATAGCGGTATTCGTCGCCATAACCCAACTGTTTCATAAGCTTGGTCGGCGCATTGCGCAGGTGCATCGGCACCTCAAGAGAGCCGTATTCGGCAGCGGCGCGCAGGGCGGATTTGAAGCCCATGTACACCGCGTTGCTTTTTGGCGCGCAGGCCAGGTAGGTGATGGCCTGGGCCACGGCCAACTCGCCTTCCGGGCTACCCAGGCGCTCCTGCACATCCCAGGCGGCCAGGCACAGGCTCAAGGCGCGCGGGTCGGCGTTGCCGATGTCTTCGCTGGCCATGCGTACCACGCGGCGCGCCAGGTACAGCGGGTCGCAGCCACCGTCGATCATGCGTGCAAACCAGTACAACGCGCCGTCGGGGTTGGAGCCGCGCACAGACTTGTGCAGTGCCGAGATCTGATCGTAAAAGGCTTCGCCGCCCTTGTCGAAACGGCGGCGCGTGTCGCCGAGCAGGCTTTGCAACAGGTCGACGCCAATCTCGTGGCCGTCTTCGGCCAAATCCGAGGCATTCTCCAGCAGGTTCAGAAAGCGGCGACCATCGCCATCGGCGGCGGCCAGCAGAATTTTGAAGCCTTCTTCGCTGACGCTCAGCTGGCGCTTGCCCAAGCCCTTGTCTTCGCTCAGAGCCCGATGCAGCAGCTTTTGCATCGCCGCTTCGTCCAGGCTCTTGAGCACATAGACACGCGCTCGCGAGAGCAAGGCATTGTTGAGTTCAAACGAAGGGTTTTCGGTGGTAGCGCCAATAAAGATTAACGTACCGTCTTCGACATACGGCAAAAACGCGTCTTGCTGCGACTTGTTGAAACGATGCACTTCGTCGACAAACAGGATGGTGCGCTTGCCGTATTGCCCAGCCTGTTGCTTGGCAACTTCTACCGCCTGGCGAATCTCTTTGACCCCGGCCAGTACCGCCGAAACCGTTTCGAAATGTGCATCCGAGACTTTTGCCAGCAGCCGCGCCAGGGTGGTTTTACCCACGCCCGGCGGCCCCCAGAAAATCATCGAGTGCAGCGCACCCTGCTCCAGGGCTTCACGCAAAGGCTTGCCGCGAGCGAGCAGGTGTTCCTGCCCGACGTACTCATCCAGGTTGGTCGAGCGCAAACGCGCCGCCAAAGGCTGAGCAATCGGGTCACTTCGAAACAAATCCATGGGCAGCGTTTGAAACCTCTAGACAGGTTATTCCTGGATCACGTCGGCACCCTTGGGGATGACGAACTTGAACT
>NZ_VBVZ01000875.1 GCF_005863185.1 Pseudomonas edaphica | reverse complement strand
GGGCTGCGAAGCAGCCCCTGACTGGCAAACGCAGCCTGATAGATTGGCACGGCGCAAAATGGGAGCGCTTCGCGCTCCAGCGGGAGCAAGCTCCCTCGCCACATAAGCCAATATGATGAAACTTCGCGTTACATGAAGGTTGATGGCCCGCCCTTGTTTTTACCAAGCGCGGGCCAATATCTGAGATAAGTCCTACGGGCCATTCTGAATCGGTCTTACGCAAAAGCCCGAAACATTATGTCGCTAGCCACTGTCACGACACCTGTGCAACATGGCGCGCGTGCAATCCACAAATGGGAATTCCCTTTATGAAACGTTTTCTTAGCATCGCCATGGCGTTGTGCATCGGCCTGACGATGAGCCTCGACGCCAACGCCAAGCGCTTCGGTGGCGGCAAAAGCATGGGCTCGGCTCCGACTCACCAGACCAGCCAAATGGCTCCTTCCGCCGGTGGCATGGGCGGCGCAGCTGCGACCGCTGGTGCAGCCGGTGCCGCTGGCGCTGCTGCCAAGGCCGGCGGTGCTTCGCGCTGGTTAGGCCCTCTGGCCGGTATCGCCGCCGGTGGCCTGCTCGCTTCCATGTTCATGGGCGGCGGCTTCCAGGGCATGCAGATCTTCGACATCCTGATCCTGGCGGTCATCGCGTTTGTGATCTTCCGCTTTATCGCCGCCCGTCGACGCAAGCAGCAGGAGCACCTGGCGCCAGCCGGCGCGCCGATGCAGCGTGAAGTGTTCGAGCAAAAACCAGCCATGGGTTCGATCTTCGGTGGTTCGGCTGCGCCTGCCGCCGCCCGCCCGGTGATCAATGCACCGGCCTGGTTCAACGAAGAACGTTTCGTCGAAGCGGCCCGCAGCCACTTCCAGTCCCTGCAGCAGCACTGGGACGCCAACGAAATGGACAAGATCGCCGAGTTCGTGACCCCGCAACTGCTGGAGTTCCTCAAGCGCGAACGCGCCGAAATCGGTGATGCGTTCCAGTCGACTTACATCGACGACCTGCGCGTGCAGCTGGACGGTGTGGATGATCGCGCCGACAAGACCATCGCCACCCTGACCTTCAGCGGTGTGTCGAAGACCTCGCGTTTCGACCAGGGTGAAGTGTTCAGCGAAAGCTGGAACATGGAACGCCCGCAAGGCGAGAACCAGCCTTGGCTGGTCGCAGGTATCCGCCAGAACGGCTGATAACCCTACGCTTGAGCACTTGGTAATAAAAACCCCGGACATGTTCCGGGGTTTTCTATTTCGCGGTTGCACTTATAGCGAGCTACTGTATAAAACGCCCTATTAACCGCGCCAACTAGCAAGAGGATCCCGGCCGTGGAAGAAATCATCGAACAATTGCGTGAAGCCAACGAACCGGTCCCGGTTCCTCTGGAGCTGCCTGACGAAGACCAGATTGTGGAAATCGAAGAACAACTGTTCATCGACATCCCGTTTGTATTCCGTGAATTCCTGCTGACCGTCAGCGACGTGGTGTACGGCAGCCTGGAACCGGTGACCGTCACCGACCCGCAGTCCCACACCTACCTGCCGGACGTTGCCGCCAACGCCTGGGACGCCGGTGTTGACCGCAGCATGATCCCGATCTGCCAGGACGGCGATGACTACTACTGCGTCGAAGAGGACGGCACCGTGGTGCTGTGGTCCGGCGAAGAAGAACTTGTCACCGAAGAAACCTGGGAATCGGTTTGGCACTGGGCGCGGGACGTCTGGCTGGAGACGCTGGATAACCACAAAGATACATCAGAGCACTGATGTCATTGTGGCGAGGGAGCTTGCTCCCGCTGGGGTGCGCAGCAGCCCTAAAACAGTCACCTCGCCACACCTGGAAAAACGCGTTGCCCTGGTTGGGGCTGCTTCGCAGCCCAGCGGGAGCAAGC
>NZ_VBVZ01000874.1 GCF_005863185.1 Pseudomonas edaphica | reverse complement strand
TTTTACGATTGATTCGAGCGCGCAGCGTCAGGGCTGCAAGCGTCCCGGTCACGCCGATAAAGGCGATGTAGCCGAAATACAGGTTGTAACCGGGCTTGCCTGGGTAGGTATCGGTCAGGTAGCCATTGATCAGCGGGATAAAGGTGTCGGGCAGGTAACCCACCACCGAGACGATGCCGATGGCCAGGCCGGTGATGCGCAGCGGAATGTCGCAGCTGTCGAGAATTGCCCAGTACAGACCGCGAATCGCATAGGTCATCAGGCCGATAAAGATCACCGTGCCGATCAGCAGGCCGAGGCTGTTGAGCGCCGGGAACACGATCAGCCCGACCATCGCCAGGGTCACCAGCACCAGCGCGACGATCAGCACCGAGATGTTCGAGAACTTGTCGCCCAGCCAGCCGCCGCCGATGCCGCCGATGGGGCGCATCCACAGTTTGATGGTGGTGATGGTGCCGGCCATCACCGCAGTCATGCCGCTGCCTTGCAAGTAGTCGGAAAAGCTGTAGGTAGCCCAGAACATGTGATAACCGCAGAACACGATGGCGGTCACCAGCCACAGCTCGGGGATTTTCACCAGGGTGGTCAGGTCGGCGATCAGGTTGAACTTGCCCTTCTCTACCGCTGGCGTCTCTGCCAGAGACTTGGGATCTTTGAGCAGTACCAGCCCGCAGCCAATGGCTATACAGATAAACGAGTACAGGTACACCACGTGCTTGAAGCCTTGGGCCGCCGACTGGCTTTGAGTTTCGGTGGCATAGGCAAACAGGCCCAGGGCCACGGTCGCCAGCAAGGCTTCCACCAGCCCGCGACCGCCATCGAGAATGCCGAAGAACCGCCCCTGCTCACTCTGATGAGCAATCATCTTCACGCGCTTGAGCACCGAGGCCCAGAACGTCAGGCCAGTGGTCAGGCCCCAGCAACCGAAAATGATCATCAGGCCGGTCATTGACGGCACGCTGGCGTACCACAGGCCCAGTGCGCCGGTGGCGACCAGCGAGAAGAAGATCAAAAAGCGTGGCGGCAAACGGTCGGCCAGCCATCCGCTGGGCAGGTAGCTAAGCAAAAAGATCGTGCCGAGCATGGAGTACAGGTAGCCCAGTTGACTGTGGTTGATCTGGAACACGTCGAGCATGGTGGTCTGGTAGACCTGGCGCAGGTAGAGGATCGGGTAGATCGCGCCGGCGGCGAGTACCAGCAACAGCAATTGGAAATAACGGCTGGCAGTGTCGTTTGCCGCGGGCACGGCAACGGAAACCTGGGCAACGGGTGCAGGCTTGGACATCATGTGGACCTCAGGCACCCGCTGCGCGGGCGCCCTGATAATTGTTTTTATTAAAGGTGCAACAGGTGCGCGTGGATCAGTACTTCATGACCACCAGGCGGGTCTGGGTAAACTCAAGCATCCCGTGCTTACCGTCATCGCCGCCCAGCCCTGAGCGTTTCCAGCCGGCGTGGAAACCCTGATACGGGTCTGCCGGCGTGCGATTGACGTACAACTCTCCGGCTTCGATGGCATTCGCCACTTTCATCGCCGTGCGGTAGTTCTCGGTGTAGAGCACCGATGACAAGCCGAACTGATGGTCGTTGGCCATGGCCAGCGCTTCGTCGATGTCGCGGTACTTGAGCACCGGCAACACCGGGCCGAAGATTTCTTCCTGAATGATTTCCATGTCCTGGCGGCAACCGCTGAGCAAGGTCGGCGGATAGAAATGGCCCGGCCCGGCTGGCAGCACACCACCTGTTTCCAGTACAGCACCGGCAGCGACGGCGCGCTCGACCATGGCGTGGATATTCTTTTGCGAGCTGGCGTTGACCAACGGGCCCATCAGGCTTTCGTCCGTGGAACGGTCACCGAACTTCACCGCGCTGATCTTGGCT
>NZ_VBVZ01000873.1 GCF_005863185.1 Pseudomonas edaphica | reverse complement strand
CCGACCTGCTCGACACCCAGGACGGCGCGCCGGTGATCCGCATGATCAACGCCTTGCTCACCCAGGCTGCGCGCGATGAAGCCAGCGATATTCACATCGAACCCTACGAAACCCATTCCGTGGTGCGCTATCGCGTCGATGGCACCCTGCGTGACGTGGTGTCGCCGCGCAAGGCGCTGCATGGCGCGCTGGTGTCGCGGATCAAGATCATGGCCCAGCTCGACATCGCCGAAAAGCGCTTGCCCCAGGACGGTCGTATTGCCCTGCGGGTGGCGGGGCGGCCGATTGATATTCGCGTGTCCACCGTGCCGACGGGGCATGGCGAAAGGGTCGTGATGCGCCTGCTGGACAAACAGGCCGGGCGCTTGCAGCTGGAAACCCTGGGCATGCAGCCGCAACTGCTGGCGCGCCTGGATACCTTGATCCGCCAGCCCCACGGCATCGTGCTGGTCACCGGGCCGACCGGCAGCGGCAAGACCACCAGCCTGTACGCTGCCCTGGCGCGGCTGGATGCGAGCACCAGCAATATTCTCACCGTCGAAGACCCGGTGGAATACGACTTGCCCGGTATCAGCCAGATTCAGGTCAACGCCAAGATCGACATGACCTTCGGCCTGGCACTGCGGGCGATTCTGCGCCAGGACCCGGACATCATCATGATTGGTGAGATCCGCGACCTGGAGACCGCGCAAATCGCCGTGCAGGCTTCGTTGACCGGGCATTTGGTGCTCGCCACATTGCACACCAATGACGCGGTGTCGGCGGTCAACCGCTTGATCGATATGGGCGTCGAGCCGTTCCTGTTGGCCTCGTCATTGTTGGGCGTATTGGCCCAGCGCCTGGTGCGGCGCCTGTGCCCGCATTGCAAGCAGGAAGACCCGGCGGCGCCTGGCACCTGGCGGCCGGTGGGGTGTGCGCAGTGCAACCAGATCGGTTACAGCGGGCGTACCGGCATCCATGAATTGTTCTGCGTTGATGACGATGTGCGCAGCCTGATCCACCAAGGCGCCGGCGAGCAGGATTTGCGCCTGGCTGCACGTCGCGCCGGCATGTTCAGCATGCGCGAGGATGGCGAGCGCTGGGTACGCAGCGGCGCCACCGCAGTCGAAGAAATCCTGCGCGTGACACGGGACGCCTGATGAATCGCTATCGTTACGAAGCCGCCGATGCCAGCGGCAAAATCGAAGCCGGGCACGTGGAAGCCGACAGCCAGAGCGCGGCGTTTGCCCAGTTGCGCAGCCGTGGCTTGACCGCGTTGCAGGTACAGATTGAGGGTAATCAAGCGGCGGCCGGCGGCGGCAGCCTGTTCACGCCCAAACTGTCAGACAACGATCTGGCCTGGGCCACGCGGCAACTCGCGAGTTTGCTGGGCGCCAGCCTGCCGTTGGAGGCGGCGCTGAGTGCCACGGTGGAGCAGGCCGAGAAAAAACACATCGCCCAGACCCTGGCCGCCGTGCGCGGCGATGTACGCGGCGGCATGCGTTTGGCCGACGCCTTGGCGGCGCGGCCACGGGACTTTCCATCGATTTACCGTGCCTTGATTGCGGCGGGGGAGGAATCCGGTGACCTGGCCCAGGTGATGGAGCGCCTGGCCGATTACATTGAGGAGCGTAACAACCTGCGCGGCAAGATCATGACGGCGTTCATCTACCCCGGCGTGGTCGGGTTGGTGTCCATTGGCATTGTGATTTTCCTGTTGAGCTATGTGGTGCCGCAGGTGGTCAGCGCGTTTTCCCAGGCGCGCCAGGACCTGCCGGGGCTGACCCTGGCGATGCTCAATGCCAGCGACTTTATCCGCGCCTGGGGCTGGTTGTGTTTTGCCTTGATTGTCGGTGGGTTTTGGGGCTGGCGCCTGTACCTGCGCAACCCGCTGGCGCGGCTCAATT
>NZ_VBVZ01000872.1 GCF_005863185.1 Pseudomonas edaphica | reverse complement strand
CGAGCGAGCTTGCTCGCGCTGGGGCGCGAAGCGGCCCCAACAAGATCACCGCGATTTATCCAGCAGAACGCGTTGGCAGGTTTTAGGGCTGCTTCGCAGCCCAGCGCGAGCAAGCTCGCTCGCCACAAGGGCCGTGAGTATCAAAGCCTGAATTTGCCCACCAGCGTCTGCAAATCCAGGCTCAATCGGGTCAACTGAACACTCGCAGCGGCCGTTTCCTCACTGGCCGCAGCGGTTTGTTCGGTGACATCGCGCACCTTCAGCACACTGCGATTGATCTCTTCCGCCACCGCGCTTTGCTGCTCGGCGGCGGCGGCAATCTGCGGGTTCATTTCCTGGATGATCGACACAGTGCGCGTAATCGCTGCCAAGGCATCGCCGGCATCGCGGGTCAGGCCGACGCTGTTGTCGGTCAGGCTGCGGCTGTTGTCCATGATGTCCGCGACCTGCTGGGTGCCGGTATTCAGGCCGAGAATCAAACCTTCAATTTCTTCGGCGGATTCCTGGGTGCGCTGGGCCAGGCTGCGCACCTCGTCGGCCACTACCGCAAAACCCTGGCCGGCACTGCCCGCACGCGCCGCTTCGATGGCAGCGTTCAGGGCCAGCAGGTTGGTTTGCTGGGACACTGATTTGATCACGTCGAGCACGCTGCCGATTTTCTGGCTTTCATGTTGCAGCGCAATCATCGCCTGGCTCGAGCGCGCCATCTCATGGGCCAGGTGCCCGATTTGCTCGACGGCCTGGGTCACCACTTTTTCGCCGGCGCTGGCTTCCTGGTCGGCTTCATTGGCCGCGACGGAAGCCTGCTCGGCATGCCGGGCGACCTCCTGGGCGGTGGCGAGCATTTCATTCATCGCCGTGGCCACTTGATCGGTTTCCTCCTTCTGGTCATTGACCCCGGCGCGGGTCTGCTCGGTGACGGCTGATAGCTGCGTTGCGGCACTGGCGATCTGCCGGGCGCTGTCGCCGATACCGCTGATCAGGTTGCGCAGGTTGCGGGTCATTTGCCCGATGCTCTGCTGCAACTGGCCCAGTTCATCGCGGCGGTCCTCTTGAATGTCTCGACTCAGGTCGCCGTCAGCAATGCGGTGGGCGGCGGTGAGGATCGCGCGTAAAGGCACGACTATTTGCCGCGCGATCCACCAGGCGGCCAGTACACCGAGTAGCAAGGCCGCCAGGGTGACGCTCAGCAGTCGTGTGTGGGTCTGCTCGGCTTCGCTGTCACGCTTGCTGTTCTGGCCGTCACTCAGTTGATGGCTTTGCTCGCGTAAATCATTGAGTTGCTGTTCAAAGCGGTTTTGCAGGGTTTCGGTGTTGAGCTGTGCGTCCTTGAGCTTGGTCAATTGTTCGCGATAGTTGGCCAGGTCGGCTTTGAGCAGGGCCGCGTCCACGGGCAGTGCGGTCACCGCTGCTTGTGCAACGTTCAGGGCTTCGAGCGCCTGGGTGAGTGCGTCGGTGTAGGCTTGCAGCGACTCGGCCGCCCAGGCGGGGCTTTGGGCGCGATCTTCGGCCTGCTCCATGGCCTGGCGCAGGTTTTCGATAGCATCCAAAGCCTTTTCGTCTTCCTGGTTCGGTAAGTCGCTGGCGAACTGGGCGAGAGTATCGCTGGCTTGCAACGCGGTTTTCTTGAGGGTCGGGCGGATGCTTTCGCGTTGCTCGATCAAAGCGGGCAAGGCCGCCAGCGCTGTCTTGAAGCTCGCCACCAAGCGTGTTGCTTCCTGCAGTCGCTGCAAGTCGGCCGGGTGTTTGAGGCGGCTTGAAAGGTCGGCCAGATGCTGGTCGATCTTTTCGGTCTGCCTGTGCATTTTGGCCAGGCTGCTGGCGTCCGTCAGTGTGCGGTACACAATTCTGTCAGCGCGCATGGCCTCGGCGTCAAGGGCCAGTTGCCCAAGGG